>JAQBHE010000533.1:0-2764 GCA_032128015.1 Holophagae bacterium | reverse complement strand
GTCCGCGATCTCGTCGTCGGGGGAGGCGGCGACCAGCAGCCGGCTGCGGTTCTCGGGATCTTGCCGGTACGGCTGAGCGGGGTGGTGACCGTAGAAGGTAAAGCCGCGTTTCTTCCCCCGTCCGAGCGCCGGGAGGTGACGACAAAGGCGGCCCCACGCCGCCAGATGATCGAGGTCGTCGAGGCCGTAGCGCTGCGCGAGACGCTCGAGGGCGAGGTTGCCAAGCGGGGTGGTCGACTCGCCGAGCGCGAAGCGCGGGTGGCGGGAGCGCTCGACGAGCACGACCGATCGCCCGCGAGCGACCAGGCAGCGCCCGAGGATCGAGCCGGCGAACCCGCCGCCGAGGATCAGGACGTCGACGGCCAGCCGGTGACAGGCGCAGGTCACACCGAACTCCGGGGTCGGTCTGAACGGAGGGTTCTTTTCAGCGCCACTGATCCTACCTTCCGTGGAGATACGGATAGACTTGGTGTGCCTGTTCGAGACTCGCTGTTCCGTTTGTCCGGGCCTCGGCCGATCGGGCTCACGTCGGTCTATGGTTCCGGGCGCTGCGACGTCCTCGATAGAGGGACAAGTTTCCGCTCGGCGGATTCGAGCCTGGGAGTTTCAGATGAGCAAACTGTTTCTCGTGTTGGCCCTCGCGTTAGTCGTAACTGCGCCAGCAGAGGCTAACCTTCTGCGCAGCGGCGATTTTGGCTCCGCCACGGACCTTGCGGCATGGCGGGCCGATCGACCGGATTCCACAACCTTGGAGTGGTTTCCGAGAGATGGCACCGACGACATTGTTTCTGGCTCGCTGAAGTTGTCGGGACGCCAGGGGGGATCGCAAGTTTTCGTGACGAGCTGCTTCGAGAGGCCTGCTGGCGTCCGGTTCTTCGAGGTGGGAGGTCGGGTCGCGATCCTAGATGACCAAGGACCGCAGGTCAGTGCCGATAGTCGCGTGATGGCCTTCCTGGGTATGGATTTTCTCTCTGCCGAGAGCGAAGAGGACTGCTTGGCGCGAGCGAACGGGTTCGGGGCGACTCCTCTCGTTGGTCCTCGCAGTTGGACCGATACGAAGAACGTCCTCTCGTTCGACGAGGTGCGACCTGAAATGAACTGGGGCTTTGTGAAGTTGGGCGTCGATCGACGCAACAACGCTGGTGCGACGGCGATCTTCGACGGCATCTATGCCGTAGCGAGGAAGGGCCGTTGCTTTCCGACAGAGACGACCACCTGCTACCTCGAAGGGAGGTTCATGGTCACCGGTGAGTTCTATCCCCCCGATGGATCAGGCTCGGGATCGGCTCGTGCTGCGGCCCTTCAGAGTGACAACTCAGGCGTCCTCACGTTCTTTGGACCTGAGAACTGGGAAATACTGGTCAAAGTGCTCGATGGGTGTAGCCTGAACGAGCGGTACTGGGTCTTCTTGGCAGCGACCACCAATGTTCGATTCCGAGTGGTGGTGCGCGACTTGCTGGCGGAGACCGCTCGGGTCTACGAGCATCCGGGCGGCGACCCGGCACCGGCGACGACCGATATCGATGCCTTTCCGACCTGCGGACTCTAGTTGCAATGGTCCGCAAGGTTGAAGGCCGTAGCGCTGTGCGAGCCGCTCGAGGGCGAGGTTGCCGAGCGGGTTGGTCGACTCCCCTATTGCGAAACGAGGGTGGCGGGCGCGTTCCACCAGGACGACCGATCGCCCGCGAGCAACCAGGCAGCGTCCGAGGATCGAGCCGGCGAACCCGCCGCCGAGGATCAGGACGTCGACAGACAACTGGGTGAGGCCGGCCCGGTGCAGCTCAGCGCAGGGGGTCGATGATCTCGAGAAAGGGAAAGCGGTGGAAGTCGGTGTCGCGAGTGCAGATCCGACTGACTCCGTGCTCACGCATGAGCACGGCCGTATGGAGGTCGTGAACCAGGGTGCCTCCGACGTCCGGCAGTTCCGCCAAGGTCTGCGTCAGGATCGCCGCGTGCCGATCGGTGGCCACGAGCAGCGAGAGCCCGGGCGCCGGCAACAACGCTTCGAGAAAGCGCCAGGCCTTGCCCGCTGACCAAGGCTTCCGAAAGACCCGCGGGTGGGTGGTGACGCGCAGAAACTCGTAGAGGATGCTCCACGTCAAGTACACCGGGGCGGCCTGCCTGCGCCACTCCTCGAGGAGGGTGCGGCAGCGGTCGTGGATATCTGAGTCCCGGTCCGCGGCGTAGACAAGGACATGGGTATCGACGACCAGCACTCAACGGCCCATCATCGCCGAGTCGAGAGCGTCGCGATCGGCGACATCGACCAGCGCGCCACCGCTACGCCAGCTCGGAAGCGGCGGCAGGGTGACGGTTGCCGATGCCGACTTTGCGCCCTCGGCGAGAATGCGTCGCAAGCCTGCCTCGACCAGTTCTGACATGGTCGTCCCCGTCCGGGCCGCCTCCTCGCGCAGGCGCTGCATGACCGTGTCGTCGATGTTGAGGGTGGTCTTCATATGGAGAACCATACGGCGCGTATGGCTGGGCGTCAAGAGATTCCGCCGGCTGCCCCTACCTGGTGCATGGGACAGCCGCAACCTTCGACGCCGTCGGGCACGACCGGGGTCGCCCCGTCTCGGTTCGCGCGTCGGAGCCCATCGATTCGTTGACGCCGGCATTTCGCGCAGCCGCCTGGCACCCGCTCGAGGTCCCACTCGTCGAGGAGCACCACTCCTGCCGGGTAACAGAGCTCGCCGAGGCAACGGTGGAATGATCGCTCGACCAGGTCCAGGGTCGGCGGATGCCACAGACCGAGGCCGGCGAG
>JAQBHE010000532.1:0-2713 GCA_032128015.1 Holophagae bacterium | reverse complement strand
GTTCTCCCCACTACTACGAACTTCCCATCCGGTTGCAAGGCAACCGCAAAGGAAAAATCCGACCTTCCCCCAAGGTTCGTCGTGGCAATGCCGGCGGCGCCGAAGGACGGGTCTAGGGAGCCATCCGGATTGTAACGGACTAGCGCCCAGTCCCGACCGCCGCCGTTGAAAGTCGATCCCACGGCCACGATCTTGCCGTCCGGCTGGAGGACCGCGCCGCCGGCGAGATCGCCCATCCCGGAAATATTCGTTTTCACAATGCCGCCGGTTCCGAATGTGGGGTCCAGCGTTCCGTTCTGATGATAACGAGTCAGGATCAAGTCCTCTCCGCCAGGATTCGCCCCCCAACCGAATCCCACGATCTTGCCATCTGGCTGAACGAGAACCGAAACCATGATCTCATCCGCGGAAATGTCCATGATTACAAATCCGGATCCCCCAAAAGACACGTCGAGCGTGCCGTCCGGAAGGTAGCGGGCCAAAGCGAAGTCGAAGATGTCGCCAATCTCGGGTGGGTCGAACCAGCCACCGGCCACGATCTTTCCATCCGGTTGCAGCGCGAGGTCGAGGATCTGTTCACCAAAGGAGCCCAGGTCTGTTGTGACCAAACCGCCCACCCCGAAGGACGCATCCAGCGTACCGTCGGGGTTGTACCGGGCCAATGCAAAGTCCCCAATGGAGGTACTGGGGCCGGCGAACGCAGCGCCGCCCACTAGGATCTTTCCATCCGGTTGGACGAGGATGGTCTCCGATTCGTCGAGTTCGTGGAAGCCGAAGTCGGTGGTGACGTATCCGCCCACTCCAAAAGATGGATCCAGCGTTCCTGGTTGCGCCAGCACTCCTGCTCCCCCGCCGATCCCCAGCAGGACCCCCAACAGCAGCTCGACCTGCCCTCTTCTATTCAGCATTATCTGCGTCCCTTCCCTCGAGTCATCGCCGTAGCCCGGAACATCGTGGTGATGCGAGTCACTGGAGCGGTGCCGGGCCGTCATCGAACATTCCGGCCGCTCGCTTACGGGCAGGTGGCAAACGCATCGGCGTCGGCCACCGCCGCCGACGCCTCGCCGAGCCGGTTCAGGTACTGCCGAACCTTACCGCTCTGGGTATCAGTGACGGTCAGAGTGTACTCGACGTTGGTGGTCGCGGCCGCGAGCACCCAGTAACGCTGGTTGATCGCACAGCCGTCGAGAACTTTGACCAGCATCTCGATGTTTTCCGGGGTGAAGAAGTAGAAAAGTCCGGAGTCTGGAGTGCCGAAGTCGAAGCGGCGCGCTCGGTCGCGGCGATCCTGGAAGTCACGGAAGTCGACCTCGACTCGGAAACGCCCCTGTTGGACGCAGAGCTCGGTCGCGCTGTTGGCGCAAGCGGCATCCAAGGCGTCGGTCGAGGTCGCCATCGACGGGACCGCCGGGGACACCACCGGTGCCGCTGCGCCGGAGCAGCTGGCGAAGGCATCGGTGTCGACAATCGCCGCCGCCGCAACGCCGAGAGGATTCCGGTACTCCTTCTGCGCGCCGGTCGCGGTGTCCGTCACCGTCAAGGTGTACTCGACGTTGGTGGTCGCAGCAGCGAAGACCCAGAAGCGCTGGTTGATGCCGCAGCCGCTCAGCACCTTCACCAAGATCTCCCAGTTGGAGGGGTCGAAGAACGTGAAGAGACCCGAGTCGGAGCCGGGAATCGAGACCGCCTGCGCGACGCCGGCGGTGCCCGTGAAGTCCGAAAGGCTCGCCTCGACTCGGAATCGGCCGCCGCCCAGGCACAGCACCCCAGGGCCCGAGCCGCAAGCACTGGCCTCCTCCACCGTCGCCTGGTCGCGCAACACACCGTCGACTCGTAGCTCGTAGCTTCCCGGCCGGCCGATCTGGCGCAGCCCGCGGCGCTCCAAGAGCGGGGTCCCGCCGAGGGTGGCCGCGCTGCCACGCCAAGCAAACCCCAGCCAGCCGGCGTCGGCGGCAACGCCATCGATCGGCGGCGCGAGCAGCGGGAGCCGGTCCGGCGCCACCACCAGGTCACCGTAGGGAGGTGCCGTGACACCCGCGATGTTCGGCGTCGAGCTCTTGTCCGTACTGGCGGCTCCGGAGCGATACACCACCGCAGCGTTGAGCTGTGACGCCGACAGCGGCGACGGCCCGAGGAGCGGGTTGCGAAAGACCCCGGCGCCGCCCTCGTAGAACTCGTTGCCGTCGTAACGCAGGTCGTTGATCGGTCCCGCGGCGAAGTCGGTCTCGAGCACCGCCACACCGACACTGTCGATGAATTTCGAGCGCTGAACCGATCCGGTCACCGCCGCCGCTGGCCGTCCCGGCCGCGCTGGCGACGGATCGGCGGCGATGTCGGCGCCCTCTCCGCCGTCCGCGCGGTTGCCATCGAACGTCAGGCCGTCGGCCAAGAGCTCGGAGCCGAGAACCAAGACGGCGCCCCCGAACGGAGCCGAGTTGCCGCCGAAGATCGATTCGGTGATCGCGACGTTCGAGTAGGCGAAGGCGGCGATCGCGCCGCCGCGCGCGGTCGCGCCGTTGGCCCGATTGCGGGTCCACTGCGTCCGGCGCGCGCTCAGGCGAGCGACGTTGGTCGACACCCCGCCGCCGAAAGAGCCGAAGCCGGCGTCGAAGGCCGGAGGCTCGGCCGCGCAATCGACAAACGCCACGTCCTCGAGCAGAAGCGTAGATTGGTTGTCGGCGATCGAGCCATTGGCCATCATGCCGTGTTCGCC
>JAQBHE010000531.1:0-3640 GCA_032128015.1 Holophagae bacterium | reverse complement strand
GTGCTCCTCGACGCAAATCGCCGTCGCCTTTGCCGCCACCAACGCCACCCGGCCGGAGAGCCGGCGACTGGTCAGGACCGCGGCGAGATCCGCGTCTGCCGCCATGAACGCCAGGCGCTCGTCGGGGAAGAGTTCCTCGAGGGGCACGTAAACCCCGCCCAGGCGCCACACCGCGAGCACCGACGGCAGCAGGTCCGTCGAGCGCTCGAGGAGCACACCGACCCGGTCGCCGCGGCCGACGCCGCACTCGGCGAGTCGGTACGCGAGGCCTTCGACCCGAGAGCCCAACTCGCCATACGTCAGCTCGACGTCGCCGCAGCAAACCGCAACTTGCCCGCCGCGCTCGCGAACGCGCTCGAGCACCAGATCGAGCACCGTCCGATCGCGCGGCAGCGGATGACCGGTGGCGTTCCACACCACCACCTGGCGCTCGCGCCCGACCGCATCCAGGAGCGGCAGGTCGCCGACGGCGACCGAGCCGCGGATCCCGGCCGCCGCAAGCACCAGCATGCTGGCGAGGAAGCGCTCCGCGCTCGCGGCCTCGAACAGCTCGGAGCTGTAGTCACAGACCAGAGCAGGCCCTTCTGGCATGTCGTAGAGGATCAACTCGAGGTCGTATCGAGCTCCCGAAACGGGCGGGACGACGATCGTCGTGGTGGCAGTCGAAGTGCCTGCCAACGGGACCACACATTCGTGACGAAACCCGACCGCAAACAACGGCGATCGGCTCTGGTCGCGGGGCAGCCTCACCAATTGGACGATCTCCGCGAAGGGGACCAGAGCATGCTGCCGCGCCGTGGTGAGGCGCGATGCCAGCGTGAGGCAGTGTCCTTCGAAGTCGGACTCGGGATCGAAGCCGCAGCGCACTGGCAGCGGCCCTCGCGGATGGCCGACGCCCGGCACCGCTCCAGCATCGGGCATTCCGACACCGACCACGACCTCTCGCTGCTGAGAGATCCGGCTCAGAAAGGCGGTCAGCACACTCATCCAGGTTGCCGCCGGCGTCATTCCCCGGGAAGCCGACCACGCCTCGAGATCCGCCGCGAGGTCCGCAGGAATCGGTGTCGAAACGCTCGCGCCTCGGTAGTTCTTGACCGCGGGTCGCGGCAGATCGATGGGAAGGTCGAGCCGGGGCACGTTGTCCGAGAAAATGTCTTTCCAGAAAGCCTCGGCCGCCACTCGCTCCGGGCTTGCCGCCGCACTCGGCGTTTCGGTTTCTTCCGCGGTGACGGTCACCGGGGGCGCACCGATCCCCTGCCCTGAGGTCGCGCCGCACACCGCCAAATCGGCGTACTCGTCGAGAATCTCGCCGAACCAGCACCGGAGCGCCGCGCCATCGGTCACCAAAGCGTGGCTGAGCAGAACCACCGTTTGGTCGTTCTTGCCCGCAGCGAGCACCCTCAGCCGGCACAGCAGCTCGCCGGGTGCGAACGGCGTGCGGACGATCTCGCCAAGCCATTCGTCGAGACCCTTGGCGCTCGGATGCTCGACAGCGAAGTCGACCTCCAACCCGGAGTGGATCTCGACTCCGTCACTGTGACGTCCGAGGGCAGTGCGCAGAGCGGGATGACGAAGCGTGACTTTCTTCAAGGCGTTCTTGAGCACCTCTTCGTCGAGCGGCCCACACCAGCGCGTCACTACCGACTCGTTGAATGCCGCCGAGGCCTCGTTCGAGTACCACATCAGGAAACCGATGTGGCGCTGGCGCGGAGCGAACGGACAGGCGTGCGCGGGTGCTGATGGCTGGGGCTCCGATCCCGAGGCGCCCCGTGTCTGGGGCACGACTCGCTGCGCCCCGAGCTCGCGCTCGAGGAGAGCGGCCAGGCTTGCCAGCGTCGACTGCTCCTCGACCACCCGCCGGATCGACACCGCGATCTTGAATCGCTCCTGGATCCGCCGCATCCCCTCCACCACCGCCATCGACGAGATGACGAAGTCGAGGAGCGGCTGATCGACATCGACCTCCGAGAGGTCGGCGTCGATCACCTCGGAGATGATCTGACGCAGCTCCTCGAGAATCCCCGAGCGGTCGCCCCGCGGCTTGCTATCGGGCGCCATCCCCCCACCCGCGTCCGCCACTCACTCTCCCGTGGCCGCGACGGCCAGCTCCTCACCTCGGGTGTGCAACACCGCCCGCGAGCGCAGGTCGCGGTACCGACCCTCAGCGAGCAGGGTCTGGATCATCGGCGTATAGAACGGCCCATCGCCCACCAGGGTGATCGCTTCGGCGTTGACCTCAACGAAGCCCCATTCCTCGAGCGCCGTCCAGACACCCTGGAACAGCTCGTAGACGTCGACATCGAAGCCGCTGCGGTAGGCCTCGCGATCGAGGCGGAGACCGAACAGATTGCGGAAGGCCATCGACAGCAAGAAATCCTCGGTCTGGTGCTGAAACCCGCACTCGACCGGGAACCGACCCGCGTCGATTGCTGCCTTGTACTGCTGAAGGTCGCGGCAGTTGATGTAGGACCAGCACCGGCCCTCGTCGAGAGCGGTATCGCCGAAGAATGTGATACCGGCGTAACCGATGCCCAGCGTGTCCATCGAGTCGCAGCGACGAGTAACTCCCTCCTCGTACGGGCGGCTCGCCGGGTCGCCGGCCTTGCGGTAGTTGTAGGCGGTGATCTGCTCGAAGCCGTGGCTCAGCAGGAGGTCACGTGACGCCCGATACATCTCCAGATTGGTAAGGGTGCTCGGCAACTCGTGAAATCGGTTGAGGGCGAAATCGGTCGGGCCGCCGACGTTGAGCTCGTAGTGGGTGATGTCGTGAACCCCCCAAGAGATCACCGTCTCGAGGTCTTCGATCATCGTCTCCAGGGTCTGCTGCGGCCAGCCGAAGATCAGATCGAAGTTGCAGCCGAGCCCGGCATCTTGCGCCCACTGGACAGTGTTGACCACGTGCTGGGTGGTCTGCTTGCGACCGGAGAGCGCGTTGAGACGCTCGTTGATCTGCTGGACTCCGACGCTGATCCGATTCATTCCTGCAGCCTTGATCGCCTGGATCTTGTCGCGCGAGAACAGCTGGGGCAGCCCCTCCATCGTGACGTCGACCTCGTCCCCGATCACCGGGAACAAGCGACGCACCTGAGCCATCAGCTCGGCGTACTTCGGCGCCTTGTACAGATTGGCGGTGCCACCCCCGAAGTAAACGGCGCCCAGACGCGCGCCGGCGACCGCCTCCTGGTACATCCCTACCTCGCGCTCGAGGTATCCGTAGTACTCCTCGAGCTTGGGGTTGCCCTCGAACGCCTCCACCGGAAACAAGCAGTACCCGCATTTCTCCGGGTTGGTGCGAACACAGTAGGGGGTCCCGAAGTAGAGATTGACCACGCTTCCCCGCCCGATGGACCGTAGGCGTTGCCGGTCCCCGAGCACTTCTTGCACCGGCACCTCGGTCTCGCCCCAGAAGCGAGGCGATGGGAAGGAGTGCTGGATCTTGTTCACCTGGCGCTTGTCGAGGTGGCTCGCCACAAACCGACGAGCGGTGTCGACATCGACCGAAAGGTCGCCTTGGATCATCGAGAGTTCCCCTTTTGTCGGTGAGACGCACCGCCCGCGCAACCGATCGCCATTCCTCAGCCCGCCGCCCCAGCGCCAGTAGCGTTTCCCACGGTCGCTGGAGCCACCACGGCGCCGGTAC
>JAQBHE010000530.1:0-3514 GCA_032128015.1 Holophagae bacterium | reverse complement strand
GCTCGATGGCACGAGCGCCGGCAGACGGTCTCGGAGATCCTTGCTGGTCGCGATCACCGCCGCCCTCGACCATCGCCGTCGACGGACGTCCATCAGGCCGGTTCCCGAGCCGTCGCCATGATCGATCGGCGCGATTCGGCCGATCAGCAGCGAAGTCAAGAACGACGAGACGAGGGCTACCGAGCTTGTCTCAGCCCAAGGTCCAGGTTCGTGGTTCGCGAAGCGGCGAATCTGCGGTGAGGGGAACCGCTCGCAGACGTCGGAGCCGGTGAGGGCGCAGACTCTCGCCGTGCCGCCGAGCTGGGTGCGGATCTGGGCGCACTCGTCGGCCGTGGTCGAGTCGGTCCAGATCGGGGCCACCGGTCGCGACAAGATGGCGCCGAGCTGTGCGGCCAGCGGCCGGCGGGGATCGAGGTCGCCGAGCGCGCCAAGCGCGCTTTGGGCGTTGCGGTTGAGGTACACCGTGCCGTGTTGCTGGGCCGAGACCGCGACCGCGTCGACTCGCTGGAGGTCGGCTTCGGGGTCGCCTGCGAGTCGGGTGAGGGCAAGGTCGAGAGCTTCGATCCAAAGCATCGGGGGTGCTAGGCCGAGCCGCGGATCGTCGGCGGGTAACTGGCCACCACGGGTGCCGAAGGCGGCGAGCTCCGAGTCGTAGTCGACGTGGCTGCGCGCGACCACCCGGCGCTCGAGCGGGTCGATCACCAGCGCGGTGAGGCTCTGGGTGCCGGCGTCGATGCCCAGGCAGCGGCGGGCGCGCGGGCGGCGAGCGAGGGCCACGGCGAACCGGTGGTCAGTCGAGCTCGGTGCAATAGAGGTAGTCGTTGAGGAGTGTCTCCAGCTCCTCTTGACGACCGCTTACGAGCGGTGGCTCGCCGACCCGCTCCGCCCACGCCTCGATCTCGAGCAGCGACATCTCGCCGCGGAGGATCCGTCGACCGACGCCACGGCGGTACCCGGAGTAGCGCTCGCGAAGCAGCCGACCGCCGCGTCCGAGGATGCCGTCGGCGCGCATCCGTTCGACCACCAGCAGCGCGCGGGCGAAGATGTCCATGGCGCCAACGTGGGCGAAGAACAGGTCGAGGGGCCGGAAAGAGCCACGCCTCACCTTGGCGTCGAAGTTCAATCCGCCCCACGGCAGGCCGCCGGCATGATCGACGACCGCGAGAGCGAGCACGCATTCGCGCAGGTCGACCGGGAAGTTGTCGGTATCCCAGCCGACGCCCTCGACGCCGCGGTTGATGTCCAGGCTCCCGAGCTTGCCGGCGTCGGCGGCGGTCAGCAACTCGTGTTCGAAAGAATGACCGGCGAGGGTCGCGTGGTTGGCCTCGACGTTGAGCAGGAAGTGATCGAACAGGTCGAACTCGCGCAGGAAGTTCAGGCAGTGGGCGCAATCGAAATCGTACTGATGAACCGTCGGCTCGCGTGCCTTCGGCTCCAAGAACAGCTGGCCCTCGAAGCCGCTGGATTTCGCGTAGTCGACCGCGAGGTGCAGGAAGGCGGCGAGCTGCTCACGCTCTTGCTGCATGTCGGTGTGGATCAGCGAGGTGTAGCCCTCTCGTCCGCCCCAGAACACGAAACCGGTGCCGCCGAGACGGCGGGTGGCGTCGAGCGCTTGGCGTACCTGCGCCGCGGCCTGAGCGAATACGCGCGGGTCCGGGTTGGTCGCCGCGCCGTGGGTATAGCGAGGGTGGCTGAACAAGTTCGCGGTGGCCCACAGCAGCCTGACTCCGGTCTGTTCTTGGCGGTCGGCGGCGAGCTCGACCATTCGCTCGAGGTTGCGGCGGGTCTCTCGAGGAGTCGCACCCTCCGGCGACAGGTCGCGGTCGTGAAAGCAGTAGTAGCGGATGCCGAGCTTGGTCAGCAGCTCGAAGGCGGCGTCGAGGGTGTGTTTCGCGGCGACCAGTGGGCTGTCGCCGCGGGTCCAATCGCGGTCGTAGACCGCATCGAGTCCGAAGGGGTCGGCGCCAGCGCCGCGCAAGGTATGCCAGTAGGCCATCGCGAACTTGAGCCGGCACTCCATCGTCTGGCCGCGGATCTTCCGCTGCGCCTGGTACCAGCGAAAGGCCAGTGGCCGGCGCGTGCGCGCGCCGACACGCGTGCGCTGGGGGTCGTAGGGAATCGGCCTTTCGACCTCTGGGAAGTACTCGGTCACGGCGGCGTACCGATACCCGGGGGATCAGTCGGCATCCGCGAACGCAGCGTCAAACGCCAGGCTCGAGGGCGGGAAGTCGAGCTGGCGCACGAACTCCGCGGCCTCGGCAGCGCCGTGCTCGCGATCCATCCCCGAGTCTTCCCACTCCACTGACAGCGGGCCACGGTATCCGATGTCGTTCAGGGCGCGCACGATCTCCTCGAAGTCGATGGCCCCGCGCCCGGGCGAACGGAAGTCCCAGAACCGCCGCGGGTCGCCGAACGGAAGGTGGCCGCCGAATACTCCGCTCGGCCGCGGCGATTCCGACCAATGCACGTCTTTGACATGGACGTGGAAGATCCGGTCAGCGAAGCGCCGGAGGAAGCCGACGTAGTCGACGCCCTGGTAGCCGAGGTGGCTTGGGTCGTAGTTGAAGCCGAACGCCGGATGGCCATCGACCGCTTCGAGGGCGCGCTCGGCGGTGACCGTGTCGAACGCGATCTCGGTGGGGTGGACCTCGAGAGCGAAGCGGATTCCGAGGTCGTGGAAGGTGTCGAGGATAGGCCCAAAGCGGACGGCGAAATCGGCGAAGCCGGCGTCGATGATCTGGCGATCGACCGGCGGGAACGAGTAGAGCAGCGGCCAGATCGAGCTGCCGGTAAAGCCGTTCACCACCCCGACCCCGAGGCGCGCCGCGGCGCGTCCGGTGGCGATCAGTTCGGCGGCGGCGCGCTTCTGTACTCCCTCGGGGTCGCCGTCGCCCCACACCGCGGCGGGGAGGATCGCGCGGTGCCGCGATTCGATGCGGTCGCACACCGCCTGACCGACGAGGTGGTTCGACAGCGCGTGAACCTGGAGGCCGTGTTCGGCGAGCAGGTCGCGTTTCGCCGCACAGTATCCGGCGTCGGCGAGCGCCACTTCGAAGTGGTCGCCCCAACAGGCGAGCTCGAGACCGTCATAGCCGAAGTCCTTCGCCTTCGCGCAGAGGCTTGCAAGCGGCAGGTCGGCCCATTGGCCGGTGAACAAGGTGACGGGGCGGGTGGGACGAGTAGCGGTCATGCTTTTGGCACCTCGGTCCATTTTTCACTACCGTGGCAGTTCGCGAGCACCGCCTCGAGGAACAGCATCCCACGAAGCCCAGCATCGACGCCGGGGTAGCCGACCAGCTCGGCCGGCGGATCGTCGCCGCGCAGCCGACAATCGATGGTGTCCGCAAAGTCACGGTAGAGGTTGGCGAACGCCTCGATGAACCCTTCAGGATGACCTGCAGGCAGGCGGCTTGCGCGCGCCGCCGCCGGCGACATCCCAGGTCCTGCGGTGCGCAGGAGCTGGCGGGGACACCCGGGGCGCATCACGACTAGCGTGTTCGGCTCCTCCTGACGC
>JAQBHE010000529.1:0-2759 GCA_032128015.1 Holophagae bacterium | reverse complement strand
ACGATCAGGTCGGCCAGCAGGCCGGTGAACACGATCTGTCCGCCGACGAGCACCAGCAACACGCCGAGGGCCAAGCCGGTCCAGGGGCCCACGGCTAGCGCGCCGGAGCCGGAAAGGAAGAGTAGTGGTGGCATAGATCGCCAAGTATAGGAAAGTTGAACCGGCTCCCTGCCCAGGCTCGCCGGCCGGGCCCTCTCGCCCCGTTTGGGGACCAGGGAGCGAGGGGGGTCTGGTCAAGCAGTAAGGCTAGAATTGTTCTGGAGGTTCGAAATGAGAAAGCAAGGTCTTCGTGCGGGAGTTCTCCTGTTTCTCGGGCTGCTGGTGGTCGCAGACTCGATCCAGGCCCTCAATCAGGCCCGGATGTTCGGCGTCATCAAGGACGAGAACGGCAAACCGATGCCGGGCGTGGTCATCACGGTGACCTGCCCCGACGTGGCGACGATTCGGATTGACACGAAGACCGATGCCAAAGGCAAGTGGGGGGTCACCTTGATCGACGCGACCAAGGCGCACAACTTCAAATTCGAGAAGCCTGGCTATCAGACGATGGAGCAGGAGCTGAAGCTCCCGATCGGAGCGAACGAACGGCGCGACTTCTCGATGACGCCGTCGGTCGCTGAACAGGCCCTCGAAGCCTCCGGCACCGAGCTTGCGGTCTCGCTTTTCAACGAAGGGGCCGAAGCCTCGCAGATGGGTGACACCGTGGTCGCCAAGCAGAAGATGCTGGCGGCGCTGGCGGAGGATTCGAGCCTGCTCGCGGCGCACTCCGCCTTGGCGCTGCTTTATGCCCAGGACAAGGAGTTCGAGCCGGCCGCGGCCGAGGCGGAGAAGGTGCTCGCCGTTGAGCCGCAGAACGAAAGGGCGCTACGCATCGCGGTCGACAGCTATCGGGCGCTGGGCAACAAGGAGAAGGCCGCCGTTGCCACCGCGGCGCTGGGCAAGATCGATCCCACGATTGCAGCGACCGACTCCTACAATCAGGGAGTCGTGGCGTACAACGCGGGCGACATGGCCAAGGCGCTGGGTTATTTCGAGAAATCCGCCGCCGCCAACTCCTAATACGCCAACGTCCACTACATGCTCGGCTTGTGCTACGTCTCGAACGGCCAGAACGCCAAGGCGAAACAGAGCATGGAGACGTTCATCGCCAAGGCGGCGGCGGACGACCCGGATCTGTCGACCGCCAAGGAGATGCTGGCCTACCTCAAGTGACGTCTCTCCGCTCGCGGGCCAGGATCACGCTGCTCCCGGGTCGCGAGAAGCCGGTTCTCGACGGACACCCGTGGGTCTTCTCCGGCTCGGTGGCCAGTGAAGAGGGCACGCCCGAGGCGGCCCTGGCGGAGATTGTGGCGGCGGACGGGCGGCGCCTGGGGGTCGGCTTCTACAGCCCGGGGTCGAGGATCCGCGTCCGGCGGTTGGCTCCGGCCGAGACCCAGATCGATCGCGACTTCTTTACCCGGCGTCTTACCGAAGCCGCGCGGTGGCGTGAGGCGATGCTTCCGCCGGCGACGACCGGCTATCGGCTATTCAATGCGGAAGGGGACGGCGTCCCTGGTTGGACGATCGACCGCTTCGGCTCGGTGCTGGTGAGCCAGATCACGGCGGCGGGGCTGGAACGATGCCGAGACGAAGCCTACGAAGCGTTGATTGCGCTCTGGCCGGAGTGCAGTGTGCTCCATCTCGGCGACATCGCCGCGCGCAAAGAGGAAAAGCTGCCGCGAAAGAACGAGTGGGTGGCCGGAGAGCCGGCGGTCGAAGCTCCATTCGAGGAGTCCGGGCTGAGCTTCATCGCCGAACTGGCGGGCGGCCAGAAGACCGGCTTCTATTGCGATCAACGCGAGAATCGCCGCCGGGCCGAGACGCTTGCCGGTGGCCGGCGGGTGCTCGATCTCTTCGCGCACAGTGGGGCGTTCAGTCAGTACAGCCTCCGCGGCGGAGCCGTCTCGGTGACCCTGGTGGACTCGGCGGCGCGCTTGTTGGAGATCGCGCGGCGTGAAGTTCTGGCGAACCGGCTGGACGCCGAGAAAGCGACCTATGTGGTGGCGGACGTTTTCGAAGATCTGCGCGCACGCACCGAGGAGTATGACCTCGTCATCTGCGACCCTCCGCCGCTCGCGCGGCGCCGCGACCAGGTGGAAAAAGCTGCGCGCGCCTACAAGGATCTCAATCGGTTGGCGCTCGGCAGGCTGGCGCCGGGCGGGGCTCTGATGACTTTCAGTTGCAGTGGGGCGATCGCCGCCAAACTGTTCCGTCAGGTGCTGTTTGCCGCGGCGGTCGAGGCGAGAGTCGATCTTGCGCTGGTCGCGCCGCTGGCCGCGGCGCCGGATCATCCGGTCTCGGTCTTTCATCCGCAAGGCGAATACCTCAAGGGCTGGCTGGCCGTGTCGAGAGGCGCGACCGGTTGACAGGCTCGCCGGGCGCTTGCTAGGTTCCCGCGCTGCAGCGGCTTATGATGTCGCTGCCGGACGGCCGGAGCCGGATCGTAGGCCCGTAGCTCAGTTGGTTAGAGCGCAACGTTGACATCGTTGAGGTCGGTGGTTCGAGCCCACTCGGGCCTACCAGTTTCGCCCGCCCGTTTCAAAAGCGATCACGGCATGACACGGAGAGCATCCAGGCGCTTAGCTCAGTTGGTTAGAGCGCTACCTTCACACGGTAGAGGTCCCCGGTTCGAGCCCGGGAGCGCCTACCAGGTTGCTCGCCCGTGCGCCGCGCCGGTTGCCTCGTGACCCGGCCTGGCGGAGACGATCTCCCATTTCCAC
>JAQBHE010000528.1:0-3470 GCA_032128015.1 Holophagae bacterium | reverse complement strand
TCACTCGCCGCTCTTCGTTCCTCTTGCTACGCTGCTTCATGGGTCAACCTCCTTTGAGCTCTCAAGCTCGTCGTTTCCTGCAGCACCATTCTTGGCGACTGCGTTAGGAGGTTGGCCTTCTCATCCCATCTACCCTCAGAGTGGTGCGGGCTGGCCTGTCGTGTCTTGTCGTTCGGAACGTCGAGAACCCCTCGCGGTCAGAGCGGACCGGCAGCGCCTAGTTCCTTCTGGGGGGGAGCGGCCGCGCTTGGGCGGCCGAGTGAGGAGATGTTGGGGCGTACGCGATTGCCGCGAACTGGCCGTGACGTGGTGCAGGCCGCCCTGTCGTGTCTTCTCGTTCGGGCGTGGTCGGACCGCCGATGTGCTCGCTAGTTCGTCGGCCGCCCAAGCTCGGCCGCTACCCTCGGAGGATCCGAACAACCCCAGAGGAACCCGAGTACCCCAGAGGAGCCCGAATACCCTGAGCAACCCGAAGCCCTGGATGCGCGAGGCAGTTCGTCTCCGTTCTGTCAACGATCGCCGATCAGCTTGCAGACCCTTTCGAGATCGACATTGCCGCCGGAGACGATGATCCCAACGCGGGCGCCGGGTTCGGGCTTCACCGCACCGCTCAACAACGCGGCCACGGCAAGCGCGCCGGTGGGCTCGACCACCAGCTTCATCCGCTGCCACAAGAACAGCATGGCATCGAGAATCGCTTCGTCGCTCACGGTGACCACGTCGCTGACCCGGGTCGAGATGATCGCAAAGGTGATCTCGCCGAGGGAGTCGGTGCGCGCGCCGTCGGCGATCGTCTGCGGATTGTCGACGCGTTCTATTTGGCCGCTGCGAAACGAGCGAGCGGCGTCGTCGCCGGCCGCCGGCTCGACACCGACCACCCGGCAGCGGCGTGTGAGCTTGTGGGCGGCGATGGCGGCTCCCGAGAGCAGACCGCCGCCGCCGCATGGCACCAGCAGCCAGTCGAGCTTCCCGGTCTCCTCGATCAGCTCGCGGGTCGCGGTGCCCTGACCGGCGATCACGTCGGGGTGGTCGAACGGCGGCACCATCAAGAGACCGCGCTCCGCGGCCAGCCGCTCGGCGAGATCTTCACGACGCTCGCTGTCGCGGTCATAGAGGACGATCTCGCCGCCGTATCCGCGGGTGGCATCGAGCTTGATTCGGGGCGCGTCGCTGGGCATGACGATGGTCACCGGCACCTCGAGCAGGCGGCCAGCGAGCGCCAGCGCCTGGCCGTGGTTGCCCGACGACGCGGTGATCGCGCCGATCCCCGGGTGAGCCTTGCGGTGGCGCGACAGGGCGTTGTAGGCGCCGCGGAACTTGAAGGCTCCGGCGCGCTGAAAGTTCTCGCACTTGAGAAAGCACGATACGCCGGTGCGTTCGTCGAGGGTGGTCGAAGTCGCGACCGGCGTGCGGTTGGCGACACCGTCGAGGCGCTTGGCGGCGGCGGTGATGTCGCGATAGCGGACGGGGAGCTTCATGGGACTCGAAACACTATCAGCGAGCGGTTGAGGGGCGCTGCGCTTGCGCGGGCTTGACGGCGGCGCCAGAATCGTCTGTTTCTCAGGGACTTGACCATGCGAGTTTTCGAGCTCCAGCACCTCCTCCCGCGGCGAATCGATGCTGCGATCCTCGGCGTCGCGCTGCTCGGCTGGGCATGCGCCCCAGCCCCGGATCGCCGGCTCGAACACGACATCGACGCGGTGTTTGCCGAGCTCACGGCCCGGCCTTCGCCCGGCTGCTCGGTGGCCGTGGTGCGCGCCGGAGAAGTGGTGCTCGCCAAGGGCTACGGTCTCGCCAATCTCGAGTATGCGGAGCCTCTGGCTGCCGACAGCTTGTTCCGGATCGCCTCGACTTCGAAACAGTTCACCGCCGCCGTGGTTCTGATCCTGGTGCAAGAAGGTGCGCTCGATCTCGATTCCGATATCCGCGAGTACCTGCCGGAGCTGTCGGACCTCGGGACCCCGGTCACGCTGCGTCATCTGATCCACCACACCAGCGGATACCGCGACTACCTGACTCTCCAGGACCTCCGAGGCGCGGACGATCGCGACTGGTACACCGACCGCGATGTGATGGAACTGCTCGCCCGCCAGCGACAGCTCAACTTCGCGCCCGGTACCGATCATCTGTACAGCAACTCCGGCTACTTCCTGCTGTCCCAAGTGGTGAAGCTGGTGACCGGCAAGACCCTGCGCGAGGTCGCGGCCGAGCGGATCTTCGGTCCGCTGGGGATGACCAGCAGCCACTTTCACGACGACGCCAACGAGGTGGATCTGCGTCTCGCCTACGGCTACGCGCCGGATGGCGACACCTTTCGCAGGAGCGAGACCCAGCTCGACATGATTGGCGACGGCGGGGTCTACACCACCGTTCTCGATCTCGCAAAGTGGGACACTAATTTCTACCAACCAGAAGTCGGCGGTCAGCAGCTGATCGACGCGCTGCTCGAGCGCGGTGTGCTCAACAACGGCACAGTCCTCGGCTACGCCGCGGGTCTTTCGCACGGCGAGCATCGCGGTCTCGCCTACGTCGCCCATTCCGGCGGCTTTGTTGGCTACCGCGCGCAGTTGATCCGTTTCCCTAGCGAACAGACCTCGGTGGTCTGCCTGTGCAATGTCGCGAGCGCCGATCCGACGAGGTTCACGCTTGCGGTTGCCGACATTGTGCTCGCCGACCGGCTCACGCCAGTGCCCGACTCGACTGCCGATGATGCCTCGCCACAAGCCGAGGCCCAGGCCGCCGCGGCGAGCGGCATCGCACCGGCATCGGTCGCCGAGTACGCGGGCCGCTATCGATCCCCGGAGCTCGAAGTCGACTACACCTTGACCGCGGACGCTGAGGGACAGCTGCGACTCGCCTTCGGCCGCCGCGAGGCGGAGGCGCTCGCGTGGCAGAGCACGGATCGATTTGCGACCGACGATCTGACCCTACGATTCGACCGCCGCAACGGCGTCATCGCCGGTTTCGAGCTCGACGCCGGCCGGGTCAGGAACCTCCGTTTCGAGCGCGAGCGTTCATCAACGCGGTAGGCGCGCTCGATTCAGGCGACGATGCCTCGCGCGCTCATCGCGGGGCCCCCGTGGCGATGGGCTGGCCATCGGCGTCGAGGCGTATCACCTCGCCGAGCCCGAGCCCACGGATGCCGGTCTCGACCACAGCGAGGTCGCCGACGATCAGCCACACCAGGTCTTGGGGCCGGACATAGGTGGCGGCGGCGCGGTTGAGATCCGCCGGGGCGAGCGCGCGCACGTTGCGGCCGTAGTCGTAGTAATACTCGGAAGGCTGACCGTAGGCAACGAGGTTGATGCCAGCCTGCTCGAGCGACGACAGGGTCTCGAAGCGTCCGGCGAGCCGCAGGGTCATGTTGCGTTGGATGCTCGCGAACTCTTCGCCTTCGATCGGCCGCGCGCCGGCGATCGCGCGGATCTCGGACAGCACCTCAAGCATCGACTCCTTGGTCTTGTCGGTCT
>JAQBHE010000527.1:0-11169 GCA_032128015.1 Holophagae bacterium | reverse complement strand
CCTCGACCCACGGCGTCTTCGAGACCGACATCCAAGAGATCTGCCGCGCGGTCCATCGCCACGGCGGCCAGGTCTACCTCGACGGCGCCAACCTCAACGCCCAAGTCGGACTGTGCCGGCCGGGCGACTACGGAGCCGACGTCTGCCACCTGAACCTCCACAAGACTTCTGCATCCCCCACGGCGGCGGCGGTCCGGGGATGGGTCCAATCGGGGTGAAGCCACACCTCGAACCGTTCCTGCCCGGCCACAGGACAGCCGGGCTGGGCTCGGAGCACAGCCTGGGGGCGGTGAGCGCGGCGCCCTGGGGCAGCCCGGCTATCCTGCCGATCTCATGGGCTTACATCGCGATGATGGGATCGGCGGGGCTCACCGCGGCCTCGCAGATCGCCATCCTCAACGCCAACTACATCGCCCATCGGCTCGAAGACCACTACCCGGTGCTCTACCGCGGAGCCCACGGTCGGGTTGCCCACGAGTGCATCCTCGACTTGCGACCCTTGCGCGCGGCGAAGATCGAGGTCGAAGATGTCGCCAAGAGGCTGATCGATTACGGCTTCCACGCGCCGACGATGTCGTGGCCAGTCGCCGGGACGGTGATGGTCGAGCCGACCGAAAGCGAATCGAAGGCCGAGCTCGACCGCTTCTGCGAGGCGATGATCGGGATCCGCAACGAAGCGCGCCAGATCGAGGCCGGCGAAGTAGCAGTCGCCGACAGCGCGCTTCGCCACGCCCCCCACACCGCCGAAGAGCTGCTCGCCGCCGAGTGGAACCGTCCCTACAGCCGCGAGCAGGCCGCCTACCCGGCCCCCCGAAACCGCGAGCACAAGTACTGGCCACCGGTCGCCCGCATCGACAACGTCTGGGGCGATCGCAACTTCGTGTGCTCGTGTGTCGGCATGGAAGCGTTCGCCGGCGAGGGCGACGGGTGAGGACGACGGCGGTCGCGACCGCGATCGCCGGCTGGCTGGTGGCGGTGAGCGCGGTGTCGGCCGCGCCGGCCGGGCCGGCGGTGCCGGCGGCGACCTGCCGCGACAGCACCCTGCCCGCCGAGTTCCCGCTCGACTCGTTCGTTTTCCGCGCCGAGGTGATCGAGCCGGTGCTGCCGCTCGGCGGCGACGAGGAACACGCGACCAGCTGGGTGGTGCGTCTCGAGGTCCGAGAACAGGTGCACGTCCCCGAGCCGCGCATGCGCGTTGACCTGTTGCTCCGCGACCCCGGCTGCAAGAGTCTGAGCCGCCAGGAGCTGATCGATCGCTACGTCGCAGGCGACGTGCTCGAGATCGCGGCCTTCCGCTCGTCGACTGGCGGCCGAGGGCTGCTCGAGGCGCCCGCCGACTGGGTGCGGCTGCGCGACGAGAACGTGTCGGCGGCGATTCAGACGCCGTTCGAGTACTTCGCCGCTTTGTTCCGGCTCGAGGGCGTGGCCAACGACAACGAGCGCCTCGGCACCCTGCGCTCGATCGCCAAGTACCTCGACGACCGAGAGGTCTACGATCAGGTGGTCGACAACTACCTCGAAAGTCGGTACCTGCGCAAGCAGATGCGGTCGCTCTACGACGCGATACGCGCCCGCAACTAGCAGCTCGGGACGTGTTGCTACAAAACGTCCCTGACGCCGCAGAATGAACCTTACGCCGACTACTGGGGACTTACGGTCCAGAGGCGGAAGGGTCTGTGCGACCAGCCGGTGGAGACCGGAACCGCTTTGCAAGCCAGATCGGTACCATGGGAAAAGTCAGCCTGAGACGGTAGGAATCGGTGACCGAACAGCACACCCATCACCAGAGCCAGCAGCAGCTCGCGGGCCAACGATCCCGGGTCGATGATGCGCTCGATGACGACGCGCTGATCGATGACGTGGCCGCGGGCGACCGCGACGCCTTCGAGCGCCTGTATCGGCGCTACTACCCAAGGCTCTCGGCGTATCTCCACCGTCTGTTGAACGCTCCCGATCTCGCCGAGGAGACGGTCGATGACGTCATGCTCGCGGTTTGGCAGGGCGCCCGCCGCTTTCGAAAACGCTCGCGGCTCTCGACCTGGATCTTCGGAATCGCCTATCGCAAGGGACTCAAGGCGATGCGCCGGAGCAGCCGGTGGTGGCAGTGGCGCAGCGTCGAGGACATTCCGGCGATTCCAGTGAGGGATTCCCACCTCGAAGCTCCGATTCTCGATCGTCTCGTGCTGCGCTCCCGGCTTTCGTCCGGGCTAGGCAGCCTGTCTCCCGAGCAACGGGCAGTGGTGTTCCTGACCTTTGTCGAAGGCCGGTCCTACCAGGAGATCGCCAAGATCGTCGGCTGCCCGGTGAACACGGTCAAAACCAGGATGTTCCATGCCCGGCGCCGATTGCGTGAGCAGCTCGACAATGCGCCGGTTGACCGGCAAGACGCACCGGTGGATCGGCCAGAGGAACCGGCGGATCGGCCAGAGGAAGAGAAAGAATGACCCAGGCATTGGGAAACCCGCGCGATCTCGCGGGCCATCGACAGTGGCTCGAGGTGGCGCCTTGGTACGTCAACGGCACGATCGAGGGCGACGAGCGCGCCGCCTTCGAAGCCCACCTCGCAGGGTGTGCCGAGTGCCAGCGCGAAATCGAGCTGCTGCGAACAGTCGCCGATGTGGAAAAGACGTGGAGCTCGGCGGTGGCTCCCCACCCTGCCCGTTTCGAGTCCCTGATGAGCAAGGCGTCGCGGCGAGACCGCCGACTCGATTCGCGGCTGCGATCGCTAGCGCGCGATGCCTGGCACGAGCGCCGCGGCGCTCCGGGGATGTGGCTCGCCGTCGCCGCGCAGAGTGTCCTGGTCGGAGTGCTGCTCGTGTTCCTGGTGGCCACCCGGGGCCAACCCCGAGAGCAGGCGGTCTACCGCACCCTCACGACGCCGGTCGAGGAGCGCGCGCCCAGTGACACCCTCCTTGGCGGCGCTCTCCTTCGCCTGGTTTTCGCCGAAGGCGTGACCGAAGAACAGGCTCTGGCCTTGGTGCGCGAGCTCGGAGGCCGCGTCCTGACCGGCCCCAGCCCCCTCGGAGTGGTGACCGTCGAGATCGCGGCGACGACTCGAGGGGCCGCTCTCGACGGTGAGAGGAGACGCATCGAGACGCCAGAAGATCTGATCGCCAGGCTACGCAGCGATCCTCGGTTGCGATTCGTGACCTGGGTCGAATGAAGGTCAGAGATTGAGAAGAGCGAGGGTCGGTTAATTGATCGCTCGAGGATCGAGAACCCTGGCGCCCCACGTCGCGTTCGGCGCCGGCTGCCTCGTCACCTGCAGCGTCATCGCCTGCAGCGTCATCGCCTGCAGTGCCCAGGTCGGGTCGCGGCCGACGCCGATCGGAGCGCCGCTTGCAAACGAGCGCAGCAACCAAGAGGGCGACCTCCTGGTGGTGCTCCGCCCGACCATCGCCGACCAAGAGGTGGTCGCCGCGCTCGCCGGTGAGTATGAGATCGAGCCGTTGGCCGCTTGGCGGATGGAGAGCCTGGATCGTTATTGCGTCGTGTTCAAGACCGGCTCCAATGCGCGACTGGTGTTCGTCGAGCGTCGGCTTGCGGTCGATCATCGGGTCGAAATGGTGGAACGCAATCAGCTCTTCCAGCTCCGGCAGGGGCCGACCCAAGCGCGGGCGCCGGGGATCGGCAGTTCCGAGGGTTCTGACGGTTCCGACCCCTACTCCGACCTCCAGTACGCGCCTGCGATGATGGCGGTGTCGGCTGCGCACGAACAAGTGACCGGGCGAGGGATCACGATCGGCGTGATCGACACCGGCGCCGATGTCACACACCCCGAGCTCGCGGGACGCATCGCAGCTGCCAAGGGGTTTGTTCGTCACGATCAGGTCTTTACCGACGACCGCCACGGCACCGCAGTTGCCGGCGTGATGGTGGCGGCTACCGGCAACGGTATTGGCATCGTCGGCGTCGCGCCCGAGGCGCGCCTGGAAGTTCTCAAGGCTTGCTGGTACCCGGTCGACAAGGCCAGTGGCGAGAAGGCCAGTGTCGAGAGGGCCAGTGCGGTGTGTAGCAGCTACACCCTGGCTCTGGCGCTCGACTACGCGGCCACACGGCGTATCCAGGTGCTCAATCTCAGTGTCGGCGGGCCGCCGGATCCCCTTCTCGATCGCCTGGTCGAGAACATGGTCGCGGGCGGAACGGTGGTGGTGGGCGCGGTCTCGCCCGGCCGCGCCGGTTTCCCCACGGACGTCCACGGAGTGATCTCGGTGCGGGCCTGCGACTCCTCGGGAGCCCTGTGGCCGGCCGACGGGCCGGAGCTTGCGGAGGGCCAGCTGGTGGCGCCCGGGGTCGAGATCATGAGCCTCGCACCGCGGTCGGCCTACGATTTCTTCTCGGGCGAATCCCTGGCCGCAGCCCACGTGTCGGGGCTGGTCGCCCTGCTGCTCGAGGCCCGACCCGGGCTGTCCGCCGGCGATCTGCTGTCGGCCCTCCGCAGCGCTCCATCGGACGGCGCGACGCCGTGGCCGATCGTCAACGCGTGCGCGGCGCTCAACGTGGTGCGCGCCGACACCGCCACACCGATCGTCCGCTGCAGCAATGCCCACCTCGAGCCGCCGCAAGCTGGCACCCAGCCGCGGGGTGGTCGCGCTTCCGGTCGTGGACCGGTCCCGGCTGCGGCAGTCTGATCGTTTAGAAGGCTCGCTCAGAAGACCCGAAATCCATCCAGAGGGGGACAACATGAATCGACTACTAGCTACCCTACTCGCTACCTTCGCCGTCGGTCTTCTCGGCTTTGCCGGCGCATCGACCGCGGCCGTGTTCAGTGTCGTCACGACACCGTTCAACAGCTTCCAGCCGGCAACTCTCGAAATCCAGGTTGGTGACACGGTTCGATTCACCAACAGTGGTGGTGGAATTCACAATGTCGCCGCGACCAGCGGCGCGACGTTTCGTTGCGCCGACGGCTGCGACGGCGACGGCAGTGGCGGCGACGGAACGCCCTCGGCGGACGCCTGGTCCTTCACGATCGTCTTCAACACTCCGGGGACGATCAACTACCTATGCGAGATCCACGCTCCCGGGATGGCAGGCACGATCACGGTACAAGGTAGCCAGGCCACTCCGGGCGAGCTTCGGTTCACTTCGTCGAGCTTCGAGGTCAGCGAGGCCGGCACCAGCAGACGAATCGAGGTCGAGAGAGTGGGCGGCCGGGACGGCACGGCTACCGTCCAGTTCGCAACCAGCGACGGCTCGGCAGTTGCCGGGGAGGACTACACGAGCGCTGCCGGTCAGCTCAGCTGGGCGGACCAAGACGCGGCGAACAAGGGCTTCGATGTCGCGATCTTCGACGACTCGATCGAGGAGGCGACCGAAACCGTGAATCTCGCGCTCAGCGGCGCCACCGGCGCCGCCCTCGGCAGCCCGAGCTCGGCCACTCTCCGGATCAACGACAACGACCAGCCGGTCGCCGAACCATCCGTCCTGACCTTCTCTTCGAGCAGCTACGAAGGCGCAGAAGGAGGCGGCGACGCGACGATCACGGTACAGCGCACCGGGGGCAAGGCCGGCCGAGTCGGTCTCGACTACTCGACGAGCGACGGCTCGGCGATCGCGGGCAACGACTACACCGCGACGTCGGGAACCCTGCAGTGGGATTCTGGAGAGGTGGCGCCCAAGACTTTCGGGGTGGCGATCTTGGATGATTTCGAGATCGAGACCGACGAAACGGTCAACCTCGCCCTGAGCCTTCCGACCGGCGGCGCCGTGCTCGGTCCTGACTCGTCCGCGACCCTAGTGATTCGCGACAACGACCAGGCGTTCCCGCCGTGCGTTGCCGACAGCACCACGCTGTGTCTGGGCAGCGACGGCCGATTCCAGGTTCGCGTGACCTTCAATCCGCCGAACGGCGAGCCTGGCCAGGCAGCGGTCGTCGACATCGGCCGTCAAGACTCCGGATTGTTCTACTTCTTCGACGAGAACAACATCGAGATGTTGATCAAGGTCCTCAACGGCTGCTCGATCACCAACAACTACTGGGTGTTCTTTGCGGCAACCACCGATGTCGAGTTCACGCTCACCGTCGTCGACACCGAACAGGACCAGCAGAAGATCTACGTCAACCCCCAAGGACAACCAGCAGACGTGGTCACCGACACCGGCGCCTTCGCCACCTGCCCGTAGTGAGCGGCCCAGGATCGACTCGATGCCGCGAACCGCGGCCACTCGGCGGCAGCCTTCGTAGGCTGCCGAGAGTCGCGGTCAAGCGGGGGTCTCAGGCGGGGGTCACTGGGCCTCGGGGTCCCGCAGTAGCTCGATCAGCTCCTCGGGCGAGAAGATCTTGTTGAGACGCGGGTCGTCCTCTTGGACAACGCTGGTCATCAGCCGGCGCTTCTCGTCGATGATCAACGCGATCCGCTCCTCGAGGGTGTCCTCGGTGACCAGCTTGAACACCTGGACCACTCGCTTTTGACCGATCCGGTATAGCCGGTCGGTGGCCTGGTCTTCGCGGGCGGCGTTCCACCAGCGGTCATAGTGGATGACCACCGAGCCACCGACCAGGTCGATTCCGGTGCCGCCGGCCTTGAGAGAGCCCAGGAACACCCGGCTCTCGGGATCGTTGTTGAAACGGTCGACGATGTCGCCGCGCTTGCGGCTGGAGCCGGTGAGGGTGACGTAGGAAACACCGAGGTCGTCGAGGTGACGCTGCATGATCGCGATCATTCCCAGGTACTGGGTGAACACCACCACTTTTTGGCCGCTGTCGAGGCTCTCGCCAAGGAGCTCGGCGAACAGATCCCACTTGCCCGAGTCGTACTCGCGGTAGCGCTCGATCTGGTTGAGCGCGAGCGCCGGGTGATCGCAGATCTGTTTGAGCATGTTGAGCAGCGCGAAGATGTGGATGTAGGGCAGCGGCTCGGCCTTGGTGCGTAGCTTCTGGACCAGCGCCACCCCTTTGGTGTTGATGGTGTGGCGGTAGAGCCGCAGCTGCTCGCCGGAGAGGGTGCAGGTGCGCACGTCCTCGATTTTCGGCGGCAGCTCGTCGAGCACCGCGGTCTTGACCCGCCGCAGCACGAACGGCGAGGTCAGGCGACGCAGACTCTGCAGATGCCACGACGCGGCACCGTCGTCGGCGCCGGAGTAGCGGTCGCGAAAGTCGTCTTCGCTGCCGAGGTAGCCCGGGAGCACCAGGTCGAACAGGCCCTTGAGCTCGCTCAGCGAGTTCTCGATCGGGGTGCCGGTGAGCCCGATCTTGATCCACGACTTGATGGCGGCGGCGGCCTGATAGCCCTGGGTCTGGCGGTTCTTGATCTGCTGCACCTCGTCGAACACCACCAGGCCCCACTCGAAGGCCTTGAGTTTCTCGATGTCGTTGCGCAGCACACCGTAGGAAGTCAGCAGCACGTCGCCCTCGGCGAACGCCTGAGAGAGGTCGCGCTGGGGGCCGTGGTGCTGGACCGCCCTGAGCACCGGCGCGTGGTCGCGCAGCTTGTTGCGCCAGTGGCTGATCACCGTCCGCGGGCTGACCACCAAGAACGGGGCGGTGATTCCGAGCTGCTCGCGGATCAGCACCATCAACGCCATCGCCTGATGGGTCTTGCCGAGACCCATGTCGTCGCACAACAAACCCCCGAGCCGATTGTCGTAGAGGAACTTCAACCATTCGACCCCCAACTTCTGGTAGTGCCGGAGCTCGCTCTTGAGCCCGGTCGGCAGCACCAGCGCCTCGGCCGGTCGCAGCTGCAAGAAGCGTTGGAGAAAATCCGCGCGCTCGCTCGACCCTTCGACGTGGATCGGCTTCGCCGCCGAGGCCGACAGGCGTAACAGCTCGCCCGACGAAAGCTCGACGTGACAGTCGTTCGGGGAATCGGCCAGCACCGCCTCGGCGAGGTCCTTGCGCCGCAGCAGGCTCGCGAGCCCGCGCAACGCCGGCGCGTTGAGGTCGATCCAGCCGGACGCAGTCTGGTAGTACGGTTGGCCGGACTTCTTCGCCCGCAGCAGCTCGTAGAGCGTCACCTCGTCGTCGCCGAAGCGGTAGCGGATCGACAACGACAGCCGGCTGCCGGCGGACTCGTCGGGCACCAGCTCCATCGAGTCGAACTCGGTGAAGATCCCGAGCTCGGCGATCGGATCCTCGAACACCAGTTCGTTGCCGGCTCCCTCGGGCACCGGCTCGGTGCGGAACGAGCGCACCCGCGCCGGCCGGAAGTCGACCGCCTCGGGATCGCTGCCGACGCGCTTGCTCGACGTCTCGATATCGATCAGAGCCTCGATCTCGGGCAAATAGGCAAGGCTGCCGTAGCGGTAACGCTCGCGCTCGGGGCCGTCGTAGAGGACGTCCTCGCCGTAGGCGACGAGGTAGTCCACCGCCTCGCGCTCGGCGCCGGACACCCGGGTCGTGGGGACGATCGCAAACAAGGTCACGGCCGCGATCGCGACCGGCGGCGGACCCCAACCGTCCCGATCGAGGAGGCTCAAGATCGCCCGCAGGACGGGGCGCGGCACCGCCAGATCTACGATCGGAACGTCCTGGAAGGTGAAGCGGATCCACGGTTGACCGGTGCGCAGCTCGACTAGGAGCTCGAGCGCCCCGCCTTCGCCGTACTCGCGAACCAGGTGGTAGGCAAGACGCAGCCACTGGCTCTGCTCGAAAGTCTGACGGTTGGTGCGCATCCCCGCCTTGTTGAGATGCTGTTCCTCGGGGCTGCGCAGGAAGGTGCCGAGGCGGTCGAGCAGGCCAGCGCGGTCGGCGAAGCCGCCGCTCTTCGGGGTCTTGCCCACGCGTTCGAGGAAGCGGACGGTCGCCGGCGACTGGTCGACATAGCGCAGCAGCTCGACCCCGGCCGGCGAGACCAGCCGCAGCGTCCCGGCGTCTTGGACCACCCGCATCTCGCGAAACCCCTGCGGCTCCCCGTCAAAGAGCAGCTGCGCGAGCCGATACCAGCGCCCGCTCCGAAAGATCTCGCCCCACGCCTTGCCGCCGGCGTGAACGTGGAAGGTCCGGATCTGGCGCGCCAGCTCGCGGAGGTGGGCGCAGTTGTTGCGCCGGCCCGCCGCGCAGCTGCAGAACGTCAGCGGTCGCTGGCTGCCCGCGACCTTGGCGAGATGGACCGCCAGCCCGGGATCCGGCTCGTGGCGGTTCGGCAGGAGCCCGATACCGCTGCGATGGAACTCCAGGTTGGAGAACGGGTTGACCGATTCGTCATTCACCGCGGGCGGGGGGACGAGTGAGACTCAGGAGTAAACACGAAGCCGGTCAGTATATCGGCCGGCGGGCGCGCTTGCACCCGTCGCGCGACGCGAGGCGCGGCGCAGTTGCACTGGTAGACTTCTGAGAAGAGGCTTGCCGTGACGACTGCCGCGCAGACGAAGAACGAGGTGCTCGACCGGTTGACCAACCTAGAGAGACGGCTCAGATCTCTCGGGGTCAAGCGCTTGGGACTTTTTGGCTCCTTCGTGCGCGAAGAGCAAGTGCCGGCGAGCGACGTGGACCTGCTGCTCGAGTTCGAGCCGGGAAGGAAGTGCTTCGACAACTTCATGAAGGTCGCCTTTCTCCTGGAAGAAGCGATGGGGCGACCTGTCGAGCTGGTCACGACCGAGGCGCTGAGAGCCCACCTGGGGCCACGCATCCTCAGCCAAGTCGAGGATGTCCTTGAAGGGCGTTGAGTATCTCGAGCACATTCTCGACGAGGCCGACTACCTCATCGCGCATACGCGAGACGTCAGCCTCGCCGAGTTCTTGGAGGACGCTACGCTCCGCCGCGCCTTTGTTCGGAGCCTCGAGATCATCGGCGAAGCCGCGAAGGGTCCCGCCAGAGCTGACGAGGCAGCTCCGCGACATCGAGTGGCGCGCCATGGCAGGAATGAGGGATCGCCTCATCCACGGCTATTTCGGCATCGACTACGACCTGGTCTGGGATGTCGTGGTCAACAAGGTGCCGCTCCTGGGAGCCCGAATTCGCGAGCTCTTGAACAGCTCTGGAGAATCGTGATCGGCTCGACTCGATGACCTCGACTCGATGACCTCGACTCGATGACCTCCTGACTCGATGACCTCCTGACTCGATGACCTCCTTGACAGGCTTCCGCCTGCTGGTCTAGCCTTTGCGGATTCTCGCTGGCGAGAGCGAACCACCATGCGCACTACCACCGCCGCCGTGCTCCCCATCGCCCTCACTGAAGAGCTTTGGCACCTCGCTCTCGGGGTCGTCGCGGTTATTACGCTCCTCGTCCTTCGAGGAGCAGGGGCAACGTAGCGGCGCCGACAACGCCATCGCCTACGGAGCCCCCAGGAGCAAGCCCTGGGGGTTTTTTGTTTCTGGCCTATTTCGCTACGAGCACTCATGACCAGATCCACACACCAGATCATCCCCGGTTCTTCCTAGTTCACGCTTCACGCTTCACGAGTACGCACGCATTTCGGAGGAGCACATGGCCATCAACCCTACGGATTGGATCTTCCTCAACGGCGCTTGGGTGCAATGGGAAAAGGCGACGGTCCACGTCACCACCCACGCCCTCCACTACGGCTCGAGCGCCTTCGAGGGCATCCGCGCCTACGAGACCGAGGACGGACCGGCGGTGTTCCGGCTCGACGCCCACATCACCCGTCTGCTCGACAGCTGCAAGGTGCTGCGCATCCCGATGGACGACTACCCCCAGGCCGAGCTCGAGCGGCTGTGCGTCGAGTCGGTGCAGCGCAACGGTCTGCGCTCGTGCTACATCCGGCCGATCGTCTTCCGGGGCGCCGGCGGACTCGGGCTCTACCCGCTCGATTGCCCGATCGACATCGCGATCTTCGCGGTCGAGTGGGGGCGCTACCTGGGCGCCGAATCGGTCGAGCAGGGGGTCGACGCGATGGTCAGCTCGTGGCGCCGCTTCAGCGCCTCGACCGCCATGCCCCTGGGCAAGATCGGCGGCCAGTACGTGACCAGCCAGCTGGTGTCGGTGGAGGCGCGCGCGAGCGGCTTCGCCGAAGGCATCATGCTGGATGAGCGCGGCTGTGTTTGCGAAGGCGCCGGCGAGAACCTGTTCGCGGTCAAGGGCGGTCGTTTGATCACGCCGCCGATGGCTTCGGCGATCCTCGGCGGCATCACCCGCGACTCGGTGATCCAGATCGCCCGCGACCTCGGCATCGAGGTGGTCTTCGAAGCAATCAGCCGCGACATGCTGTACCTGGCCGACGAGCTGCTGATGACCGGCACCGCCACCGAGGTGACGCCGGTG
>JAQBHE010000526.1:0-4382 GCA_032128015.1 Holophagae bacterium | reverse complement strand
AAGGCGCGCCGGGCGCCGAGGACATCGATGTGCTGGCTTCGGAATCCTTTGCATTCATCTCGTCCGACGATCGCCGGATCGCCGCCGCCGAGCGGCCGCAGGGCGGGATCTACGGCTATCCGCTGCGCACCGAAGGCGCGGTGCCGGTGCTGCTCAGCGGTTCCTTCGGCGGCGACTTCCACCCTCACGGCCTCTACGTTATCGAGGGGGTGAGCCGGTCCTCGGTGTTCGTGGTCAACCACCCGGCCAGCGGCCCGGCGATCGAGGTGTTCGACTGGCAGGGCGGCAAGCTCGAGCACCGCGAGACCGTGACCGATCCGCTGCTGGTGAGCCCCAACGACGTCGCCGCGCTCGACGACCGCCGGTTCTACATCACCAACGACCATGGCAGCGCTCCCGGCCTCGGCGCGCTGAGCGAAGACTTACTGCGGCGTCCTCGTGGCAACGTGGTCTTCTGGGACGGCGAGCGGATGCGCGTGGTCATCGAACGCGTCGGCTACGCGAATGGCGTCAGCCTGGACGCTTCGGGATCGAAGCTATTCGTGGCCTCGACCTCGACCGGCCGGATCCTCGAGTATCAGGTGGCCCCCACCGGCGATCTGAGCCTTACCGACGAGATCGTGCTCGGCACCGGCGTCGACAACATCGATGTCGACCGCCACGGCTACCTGTGGGTCGCCGCGCATCCCCATCTCTTCACGTTCCTTCGCCACGCCGGCGATCCCGCGAAGCGGTCGCCATCCGAGGGGCTTTGGGTCGATCCCGACGTTCCCGCCGATCCCCAGACGCCGCGGGTGCGCACTGCGTTCCTGACCCGCGGCGAGGAGCTGTCGGGGTCGAGCGTGGTGGTGCCGTTCGGGTCGCGGTTGATCATCGGGTCGGTGTTCGAGCCGCATTTCCTGGTGTGCGAACGGCGGTTCTGAAGAACCAGCGTTTCGTCGTGGTCGGTACGCGTTCGCATTCGGCCGCCCAAGCTCGGCCGCTACCCCAAGAGAGGATTGGTGCGATCTCGACCACCTGGCGATCGCGCTCTGGGGGGTCGGCCGCCCAAAATCGGATTGGTGCGATCTCGACCACCTGGCGATCGCGCTCTGGGGGGTCGGCCGCCCAAAATCGGATTGTTGCGATCTCGACCACCTGGCGATCGCGCTCTGGGGGTTCGGCTGCCCAAAATCGGATCGTTGCGATCTCGACCACCTGGCGATCGCGCTCTGGGGGTTCGGCCGCCCAAAATCGGATCGTTGCGATCTCGACCACCTGGCGATCGCGCTCTTGGGGTAGCGGCCGCGCTTGGGCGGCCGACGTCCGTGCGAACGCCGTCCCGCCTCGATGCCTACGGCCCCTGCTAAGATCTGCGCTCACCCATTCCCTGGACGTTCCACGTCCCCGCTTCGGAGGTTCCACGCACATGACTCAGAAAAGACTTTTCGGGGCGCTCGCCTCGCTGTCCGTCGTCGCTGTCCTGCCGCTTGCTTGCACGGCCACTGGCACCGCGACGTCCGACGTCATCGCGCCGGGGCCGAAGGCCCAGGACCAGCTTCTCCAGGCTCTGATCGGCGCCGAGATCGGCGACATCATCCAACTCGCCGAGGGCCGCTTCGAGCTCGACACCACGTTGTCGCTCGACGTCGCCGGGGTGACGGTGCGCGGGCAGGGGCTCGGCAAGACGGTCCTCGACTTCTCGCGCCAAGTGGCGGGGAGCGGTGGCGAGGGGCTGATGGTCACCGCCGATTCCTTCACCATCGAAGACCTGTCGGTGGTGAACTCGCGCGGTGACGCGATCAAGGTCGAGGGCACCACCGGGGTGACGTTCCGTCGGGTGCGCATCGACTGGGAGGGCCCGCCGAAGACCGAGAACGGCGCCTATGGCCTCTACCCGGTGCAGTGCAACGACGTGTTGATCGAGGACAGCGAGGTCCGCGGCGCTTCGGACGCCGGGATCTACGTCGGCCAGTCGAAGAACATCATCGTTCGCCGCAACCGAGTGTGGGAGAACGTCGCCGGGATCGAGATCGAGAATTCGACCGGCGCCGATGTCCACGACAATGTCGCCTTCAACAACACCGGTGGCGTGCTGGTGTTCTCGCTGCCCGAGATGCCGGTCAAGAACGGCCGCGACAGCCGGATCTACGACAACCAGATCTACGAGAACAACCACCGGAACTTCGGCAAGCCGGGGGCGATCGTGTCGACGATTCCGCCGGGCGCCGGGGTGATCATCATGGCCAACGAGAACACCGAGGTCTGGGGCAACACGATCCGCGACAACCAGACCGCCAATCTCTCGGTGACCAGCTTCACTTCGACCGGACGCGAGTACAACGACCCCGCGTACGACCCGTTTGCCGAGGGCATCTCGATTCACGACAACACGTTCTCGGGCGGGGGCACGGCGCCGATGGGAGCGTTCGCCGACGCGGTTCGTCCGCACGTCGGTGAGCAGTTTCCCGACATCGTGTGGGACGGCGTCGTTGACGCCGCGAAGATGGAGAACGGCGAGACGCCGGCGCGCCTGCGGATCTACGTCGCCAACAACGGCGACGCCGATTTCGCCAATGTCGACATGGCGTCGGTTCTCGCTGGCAAGCCGCCCAAGATCGACCGAGATCTAGCCCATTACGCCGGCGCGCTGCCTGAGCCTCCGCGGCCGGTTACCATCGCTGGCACCTAGCGCGCGGGCGCTCGGGAGACATGGATGAACCCGGGACCGCCGGGCTCGGGCCTCGCGATCGCTAGGGTCGCTGGGATCGCCGTAGGCCTCGCAGTCGGGGGGCTGTCGCTGTCATGCGCCGGCCGCGCCCCAGTGGGTCCGCCCGAGCGGCTATCGGCCTGGGGACTGTTCGCCGACGCCGCGCTCCAGTGGCCGGCGTCGGGGGTCATTGCGTATGACCTCAACACGCCGTTGTTCTCGGACCACGCCGAGAAGCTGCGCTTCGTCCGGCTGCCCGAGGGCACAACGGTGCAGTACCAGGAAGACGGTGTCCTCGAGTTTCCAGTCGGCACGGTGATCGCGAAGACCTTCGCATACCCGAGCGAGGACGCTTCCACCGGCGGTCGTCTGCGGCTGCTCGAGACCCGGCTGCTGGTCCACGAGGCGGACGGCTGGGTCGGCCTGCCGTACATCTGGAACGACCAGCAGACCGAGGCCCGGTTGTCGATCATCGGCGGCCGTGCCCAGGTCGTGCGCACCGATGCCGAAGGCCGGTCGCAGACAATCGACTATCTGATCCCAAACTCCAACCAGTGCAAGGGCTGCCATCGCCGGTCGGAGCGGACGATGTTGCCGATCGGGCCGCGGGTCGCCCAACTCAACCGCGACTTCGACTACCCGAGCGGCCGCGAGAACCAGCTCGCCCACTGGGCGCGGGTCGGCGCGCTCACCGGCGTCGGAGAGCCCGCGGCCGCGCCGCGCTACCCGGTGTGGAATGACGCCGCATCGGGGTCGCTCGACCATCGCGCGCGGGCGTGGCTCGAGATCAACTGCGCTCACTGTCACAACCCCGAAGGTCCGGCGCGCACCAGCAACCTCGACCTTTCTTACGGCCAGACCGATCCCACCTTCTGGGGAGTGCGAAAGCGCCCGATCGCCGCCGGCCGGGGTTCCGGGGACCGCCTGTTCGACATCGTCCCCGGCGTGCCCGAGGAGTCGATCTTCGTCTACCGTCTCGAGTCGTTGGACCCGGGAGTGATGATGCCCGAGCTCGGGCGCACCGTGATCCATCATGAGAGCGTCGAGCTGATCCGCGAGTGGATCGCCGCGATGGCCGACCCGGCGCCTGTGGCAGTCGCGCACGCCGGCAGCTAACGCCTGGGTCGGGGGTTCGTGATACCGGGCGAAACCGCACGCTGGCGACCGCGAGCGCAATCCCGCGCTTGATTCGCGGGCCGGCCCGATGCCCAGGAGCTTTCACATGGACGTTGTTGCCCCGGTGATCGTGCTTGTCGTTTTCGTGCTCTCCGCGGCGGCCGTGCTGCGCCGACGTTTTCGGCGGCCGACACCTCTTGTCCCTTGTGGGGGTTCCGTTGTGCCTTCTTGGGGTAGCGGCCGAGCTTGGGCGGCCGAAAGAAGTGGTATTGGCGGGCGCTGGATTGCTGCCAGTGGGTGGTGTCGTTGATCGGAGCGCGGAGCGTTTGTTGTCTTTCGTCGGTGGCGGGATGATCGACGGGTGTTCGCTCGATCGTCGGCCGCCCAAGCTTGGCCGCTACCCCAAGAGGAGCGCGAGGATTCATTCGGAAACTGGGCCGAGATCGAGCCCCAGAATCTCGCCGAGCTCGGCGAGCGCCTGGACGGGATCGTCGACCTTGATCGTGGTCATGCCGAGCGCTCGTGCCGCTTTCAAGTTGCTGCCAATGTCGTCGAGGAACGCCGCCTCTCGGGGCTC
>JAQBHE010000525.1:0-3089 GCA_032128015.1 Holophagae bacterium | reverse complement strand
CATGCAGGTGTAGGTGCCGGTGCCCTCCTTGAGGGTGTTGCCCTCCCAATCGACGACCTTGGCGGTCGCCGCCATCGACGGCAACGCGGCGGACAGCGCGTCAGCGATCAGCGCTTCGGTGTCGACGGCAGAAGTCGGTGGGGCCTGATCGGCGACTGGCTGGCAGGCAACAAGTAGGACGAAGAGGGCGCACGTCACAAACCGAGTGGTGCTCGTGACCATCGTGATTACTCCTTCTCGACGCGGTGGCGTCGTTTCTTTGGGATTCGTGACCCATCATACGCCTTTGGAGCGGCATGTCCAGGGGTCTCGAGCGGCGGCGGGCGGACAGCGCCCTGCCGATCGGCGTCGCATCGGAAGCGCCTTCCCTCAACGACGCGAACCCGCCACGATACACTCCCTCAGTCTCGGCCTCGCGAGACCACGGCCCAAGCGACCTGCCTCCAGGCCGCCGCGGAGCCACCATCGAGGCAACCAGGAGCTCGCCTCAAATGCTTCAACGCACATTCTCCAAGCAGACCGCGGTCCTCGTAGCCGTCGCCGGCGTTTTTCTGGCCGCCGGGGTCCTTCTGGGCTCGAACCGTGTCGAGCAACCGAAGTCGGTGATCCACGTGGTCACTGTCGACTGGGCCGACGGCGCTTCCCAAGCCGACATCCAGAAGGCGCTCGACGGCGTGCGCACCCTCGCCGCCGAGTACGACGGAATCACCCGGGTGTGGATCCGAAGCATCAAGTCGCAGACCAAGGCCGCCGCTTTCGTGATGGAGTTTCGAGACGAGAAGGCGCTCGCCGACTACACCGACAGCCCGGCCCAGAAGAAGTGGTACGAGGTCTACTTGCCGGTGCGCGGCGAGAGCGTGACCAGCGACATCACTAACTGATCCGGCGTCGCTGAGAGCGCGCCGCTCACGGAGCGTCGCCCAAGAGCAAACGCACCGACGACGACGCCGTGAACACCCGGCGCAGGTCCAGGTTCCCAAGCGAATCGCGGATGGCCTGAACGGAGGTTGTGGTTTCCACCCACAGCTCCGCGTCCGGTTCGATCTCGAGCCGCGCCGACGCCGCCCGCAGCACGAGGAGCGGGTCACCGGTTGACTTCGCTGCATCGAGAGCAACCTCGAGATCGTCGAGCGCCTCGCGCTTGCGGCCGGCCGCCGCGAGTGCCCGCCCACGGACCACCCGTGCCCGCGCGGCGTACTTCGGACGCTGGCGGACGCTGCCGTCGAGCGCAGCGGTGGCCGCTTCGATCGCACCCCCAAAGTCTCCGCGCTCCAGGACGAGCTCTGCCTGCGCCTGGGCGAAGCGCTGAGCCCAGATCCAGCCGTGCCAGCCGGCGACCCGATGGATCGCTTCGCGCACGAACGGGATCAGCGCCTCAGCGGCCGACAGCTCTCCACGGGCGAGGTGGATTCCCATGAGGTCGAGTGTCGCGCTCACAGCGGCGGGGACGAAGTCGATCGAGCGCGCGAGCTCGAGCGCCTCGCGCGCCAACTCCTCGGCGCCCCGGTAATCGAAGAGGTCGCAGCGGTAGCCCCCGGACATGCAGATCGAGCGTGCGAGAAAGGTCTTGGTACGGTAACGCGAGCCGAGCTCGCGAGCGCGGTCGAAGACCGCTTGGGCCTCGTCGTAGCGCCCGAGACCGGCAAGCGATAGCGCCTTCTGGGGCAGCACGAACACCGACATGTTGACGTCGCCTGCGGGCTGGGCTGTCGCGAAGGCGACCTCGGACAGATCCATCGCCTCGCGGTAGCGACCGCTCCAGTAGAGGGTCAAGGTCTTGGTCGCAAACGGCGCGATGTAGCCCGCGCCGTACGCCGCCTCCGCTCGCCGGTAGAAATCGAACGCGCTTGCGAGATCGCCGTCCATCTGCGCTGGCAGCGCCAACCAGGCAAGCGCCGCCGCCTCAAGATCGGCCCGCGAGCTGGCCCGTGCCTCGGCCAACGCGACCCGCGCGTGGCGGATCACTCCGGCGATGTCCATTGCCCAGAAGCAGGCCATGATCAGCTCGCCGAGGAGCTCGGCTCGGCTCTCGGCCGCGTCCTCGGGAACGAGACCGAGCGCCGCCTCGAGATCTGACGACGCGTTCCGCCAGGTCCCAGCACGGCCGAAGGCGCGGGCGCGCCCGGTACGCAGGCGAATCGCTCGTTCGCGCGCCTCGGAGTCGGCAGCCGCGTCGTCTAGCAGTTCGAGCGCGCGACCGTACTGCACCGCCGCCTCCTCGAAAGCGAGCACCGACATCGCGTGGTTGCCGGCGCGCTCGGCGTACTCACCGGCCCGGTCGGCGACCCCGGATGGCGCGGCCTTCAAGAAGTGGTGCGCCAGCTCGGCGAGCCGCCGATCGTCGTCGCTGCCGTAAACCCGCTCGATCGCCTCGCCAATCTCCCGGTGAAGGCGCACCCGCCGCGGCATGTTGATCTCGTCGTAGAGAGTTTGACGGACCAGGTCGTGGGTGAACTCGTAGACCCCGCCCGAACGACGGTGCTCGCGGATCACCTGTCCGAGCAGCGCCTCGTCGAGAAGATCGAGCAGCTCGTCCTCGGAGACATCGGCGATCTCAGACAACAGCTCCCAACCGAACCGACCCTCCAGCGCCGAGGCCCGGCGCAACATCTGGACGCACCCCGGACTCAGCGCCGAGAGCCGGCGGCCAACCAGTTCGCGAATCCCCTCCGGGATCTCGGCGAGCGCTTTCTTGACCGCTTCGAGGTCGGGCGACGCGGCGCCGAGGTCACCGCGCGCGACGAGATCCCTGACGATCTCCTCGACGAACAGCGGATTGCCGTCGGTGCGAGCGATGATCGCGCCGATCACCGCTTCGGGGACCTCGCGCGCTGCCGTCTCGACGATCTGGCGCGCGCCATCGGCGGAAAGGCCACCGAGCGCGATCCGTTGGCCAATGCGCTCGCGGCGCAGGTCAGCGAGCATCTGCTGCAGCGGATGGCCGCGCTCCAGACCGGTATCGCGGTGGGTCTCGACCACAAGAACGCGCGCGTTCGCGAGGTGGGTCGCCAAGTGCTGGACCATCAGCAGGGTCGGCTGGTCGGCCCAATGCAAGTCCTCGAGCACGAGCAGGGCGCCGGCCGGCTCGG
>JAQBHE010000524.1:0-3891 GCA_032128015.1 Holophagae bacterium | reverse complement strand
GTCGAACTCGAGCCCCTTCGCCTTGTGAACGGTCATCACCCTTACTTGCGCCGGCAGCGGCTCTTCGACACGGGCGGTCTCGGCGATCCGCACCAGCTCGCCGGGTCGGTCGAGGGCGGAGCCGTGGAGGTCGGCCAGCTCCAACAGCTGGGCGAGCCGACGGGCGTTGCGCGGATCGCACTCCGGCAACAGACCAACGGCCCACCGCGCGAGCACGTCGGCAAGACCGCGATCCATGATCTCGCGACGCAACCGCCGCGAGACCGTGCTCGCGGAGCTCTCGCGCTGGAGGCCGAGGATCGGACCGAGCGGCGAATGGGCGACGTGGTGCGCGGAGACGGTGTCGCCCGGATGATCGGCCAAACGCAGCGCCGACAGGATCGCGGTGACCGCCGGGTCGTCGGTGATTCCGGCGCCGCCCTCGCCGCTCGCCTCGATGCCACGATCGCGCAACCGATCGAGGACCTCGGCGGCAGTGCGGTTGGTCTGCACCAACACTCCGACGCTCGCCGCCGGACAGCGGTGCGCGATCTCGGCGATCCGATCGGCGGCGTAGCCGAGGTGGGCGAGCGGCCGGGTGCTCTCCACCGTCGGTTCGACCTCGACGGCCTCGATCGGCTCTCCGGGTAGCAAAGGATCGTCATCGACGAACTCGCCCTCCCAGCGCTCCGAAGTCTCGAGCCGCACATAGCCGAGGCGCTCGGAGTCGATGGCTCGGTGAGGCTCGAAACGCGCCGCGAAACGGGCCGCCGGACCGGCGAGCGCGGTATCGGCAAACGCCCCGCTATCGGCGAGGGTGCCGAAGACCGCGTTCACCGCCTCCAGCACCGCCGGCGCCGAGCGGTAGCTGGCGCCGAGCGCCATCACCTCGTGGCCGCGCTCGCGGAAGCGGTCGCCGAGCTCGTCGAACAGCTCGGCGCAGCCACCGCGCCAGCCGTAGATCGACTGTTTGGGATCGCCGACGGCGTACAGAGAGCGCGAACCGTCGCCGTAAGCCAGGATCTCCTCGACCAGCGGCGAGAGCGCCCGCCACTGCTCGAGGCTGGTGTCCTGGAGCTCGTCGAGCAGCAGGTGCTCGACGCGGGCGTCGAGACGGTAGTAGATCTCGCTCGCGAGGTCCGCGCTGCGTTGTGGCAAACGTCGCGAGAGCTCGAGGACCAGATCGCTGTACAGAACCAGGCCGGCGCGACGACGCTCGCGCTCGAAGTGACGATCGAACGCCTCGAGCAGCCGATGGCTGGCGCGGGTCTGTTCGGCCAGCCGGCGCAGGATCTCGACACGGGCGTGATCGACGAGCGGCCGGTAGAGCTCGACCAAGGGCGCGGGGATCTCGCTCTGGCCGTAGACCAGCCGCGGCGGCGATTCGGACAGCGGCTTGCCGAGACCGTCCTTGATCAATCCGCGCCAGTCCCGGGACCGGGCCTGCTCGATGTCGCGCTCGATCGCCTTCACCAGATTCCGCCGGTCGCAACGCGCCCCGAACATCGCCACCGCGTCGATTGCCCATTCGAGAGCCGGTTCGTCGAGGCCACCCTCGGGGATCAGGAGCCGGCGCCACGGCTCGGGCTCGGGGGTCTCGAGATAGCGCTGGTAGAGCTGGACCAGAACGCTGTCGAGACCGACCGCGACCGAGCGCAACGCGTCGCCGCGATAGACCCGCGACACCAGCTCGGCGAGGTTCGAGATGTCGTCGCCCGAGAGCTCTTCGAGCATCGCTTCGAGGGCGCGCCAGCGCAGCGGTTCGACGACCCGGTCGCTGACCGCGCCCACCGTGGCGATCCGCGCCAGCCCGAGCTCGAACCGAAACGAACGCACGATGCGATGGAAGAAGGCGTCGAGGGTCGAGATCGAGACCGCCGACAGCTGCCGCGCCAGACCTTCGAGGAGCCGCTTGGGGTCGGCCGTAAAGCCGGCTCTTGCCGGCTCGCCGGCCCTGGCCGGCTCGCTGGCTCCCGCCGGCTCGCCGCCTTCCGCTGCCAGGTCGAGCGCCAAGCGGCGCGCCGCGTCAGCGTCGAGCACCGCCTCAGCCAGCCGCCGCAGCAGGCGCTCGAGGATCTCGCCCGCGGCCTTGCGAGTGAACGTCGAGGCGACGATCCGCGACGGCTCGACCCCGCGGCTGAGCAAGCCGAGGTAGCGAACGGTGAGACTGTAGGTCTTGCCGGTGCCGGCGTCGGCGCGCACCAGACGGTGGTTGAGCGCGAGGGTGGTCATGCGTCGACACTCGGCTGTTCTCGGGCGCCCGGCTGTTCTCGAACACTTGGCTGTTCGCGGGCGCCCGGCCGGTAGCGGCCCGCCAGGGTGTCGCCGCACAGCAGCCCGTAGCCATCATCGAAACGCGGCGGCTCGGCGGGCGGCCAGAAGCGCTGCAGGCGCAACGCGCGCACCACCTCGAAGATCGCCTGATCGGCGGCGGCGTAGTCAGCGGCTTGCCACTTCGCGGCGAGGTATGGTGGAGCGTCGAGCCGCCGCGACAGGCCCAGATACCCGACCTCGACCGGCTCCCCTTCCGTACCGAGCGCTGCCGAGAGCAGGCGGCGGTAGATCGGCAGCTGGAGATCAATCCAGGTTGTGCCTTGGCAGTGGGCCTCCTCGGGACTCTTGGGGGTCTCGGAGGTCTTGTAGTCGATCAACCGAAGACCGTGCTCGGGATGGCGATCGACCCGGTCGAGCGTGCCAGTGATCGAAAATAGCGAGCCATCGATCTCGATCGCGGTCTCGAGCCGGCGCTCGACCCAGTCGCGATCGATACTCCAGCCTTGGCCGGTCTGCTCGGCCTGCCAGCGACCGAACGTGGCGAGCCGGCGCCCGAGCTGGGCGAGCTGAACTCGCACCGCCGCCGGCAGTCCGGCGCCCAGGCGCTCGTCGACGACCGCGCCGAGAGATCGTTGCAGCTCGCCGATCACCTGGGCACGGTCCGACGATTGCGCGGACGCGGAGAATGCGAAGCGGCGCACCACCTCGTGGGCGAGTCCGCCGAAACTCCGCGCATCGAGCTCACGCGGCAGGTCGGTGACCGGCTCGAGACCGAGCACATGACGCAAGTAGAAACGGTAGGGGCAGCGCAGGTAGTCACGAAAGGCGGTGGCCCGCAGGCGGTCGATCGGCCGCTCGAGTGGATCGGGAGGCGGCACCGCGAAGCCGCGGGTGTTCGGCACCGCGAAGTCGCGCGCTCCGACGGCGGCCGCACCGCCCTCCGGATCGCGCGCGGCCGGCGCCCGGTAGAAGCGCTCGACCCGGTTGGCGAGCTCGACACCGCGGGCCGCCAGCAGCAGCGGACTCGGCGCCAGCGGCTCGCCGTCCGCGGATTGCCGGCTCGCGAGCAGAATCAAGCGCTCCCTGCTCGCCACCAGGCCGGCGAGCAAGAATGCGTCGCGAGCGTGGCGCTGGCGGCCATCGCCGACCCCGAGGTGGGCGCGCAAGCGGTCGGGCAAGAACGGATCGCCGATTACCCGCGCCGGAATCGTGCCCTGGTTCATCCCCAGCACCGCCACCACCGGTGCGTCGTCGAGCCCAATCTCGAGCCACCCCAGCAACTCGATCGCGCCGTCGCCCGATTCGGCGGTCACTCGCTCGCCTTCGAGAGCGCTGCCGATCAGCGCCAGCGCTCGACCGAGATCGAGCGCCGGCAGGCTCGGCGCGGCAGGGATCTGGGCCACTTCGGAGAGGATCTCGCCGAGCCGCGCCATCGAACCGCTCCATGGCGATCGTCGCGCACGCGCGGAGCTTCGCCGCGAAGGTCTCTTTCAGAATGCCGTGTGAGGCTACCGCCTGCAGCGCGGCCGGCTTCGCGGCGAGGATCGCCTCGGGCGTCGTTCCCACCGTCCGCCGCAGCAACTCGAAGGCCTCGCGCCGCCGGGCAGGTGATGCCAGGTAAGCGGCGTTCTCCCAGAG
>JAQBHE010000523.1:0-4548 GCA_032128015.1 Holophagae bacterium | reverse complement strand
GCCGGTTGGGCCGGCGACCAGGGTCGACCCCGCGGCCAGCGGCAGATCGAGCCGCTCGAGATTGCGGAAGTTGGAGGCAAGGATCCGGCAAATCATCTGGCGGCAGATCCCATGGTCCGGAGACCCAGCTCCCGACAACCCAGATCCAGGAAAACCCAGACCCAGAAAACAGCCGGAAGATTCGAGGATCGAGCGCGATTCGCCTAGAGCAGCCCCTGCAGCCGCATCGGCTGACCTACAGCCGCATCGGCATGATCACGCACAAATAGCGCAGATCGCTGCCTTCCACCGGGCGGCCGATGCACTGGCTGTTCTCGTCCTTGATCTCGAATTGCACCTCGTCGGTCTCCGCAGCGCCCAGGAACTGACCGAGGTAGTCGGGGTTGATGCCGAGCTCGACCGGCGGACCCTCATACCCACAGTCGATCTCTTCGACCGCTTCACCAAGATCGGGGTTGGCCGCCGAAACCACCAACTGGTGATCGGCGAAGCGCAGGCGCACCGCCCGCGCCCGGTCGCCGGTGAGCAAGGCGACACGATGGACGACGTCACCGAGCCCCTTGCGCTCGAACGCCACTCGCTTGTCGTGATCGCGCGAGATCACTTTCTCGTAGTCTGGAAACGCGCCCTCGAGGATGCGGCAGATCAGTTCTCGGCGACCGGTGGTGAACGACAGGTGGTGCTCGCCGCGGCGGAACCGCAGCTCCTCGCCGCCCTCGAAGCGCTGGAGCTCCTGGAGCGCCTTGCGCGGCACTAGAACTCCCGGCGATTCCTCCGCACCTTCTTGCTCGGTCTCGATCAGGGCGAGACGATGGCCGTCGGTCGCCACCATCTCGATCGCTCCGCGCTTGGACTTGAACAGCGCACCGTTGAGCTGGAAGCGCGACTCCTCGGCCGAGACCGCGAAGAAGACCTTGCCGATCAGGCGGCGAAAGACCGCGAACGGCAGCACCAGCTCGTTGCCCTCGGGTACTTCGGGCAGGCTCGGAAAATCGTCGGGGGACAGGCCGTGGATCTTGAACCGCGAGCGCCCGCCGACGATTCGCATCCCCTGCGTATCTTCGAGCGCGAGGTCGACCTGATCGCTACTGATTGCGCGCACGATCTCGAGGAACTTCCGCGCCTGGATCGCGATCGCGCCTTCCTGTGCGACCTCCGCCTCGCACCAGCTGGTCAGCGAGACGTCGAGGTCGGTCGCCGCCAAGTGGAGCCGACCGCCGCGAGCCCGCAGCAGCAAGTGCGACAGAACCGGGATCGTCGACTTTCGCTCGACGATCCCTTGCATCGGGGCGAGCTCGGTGAGGAGCTCGGCGCGGTTGATCCGAATTTCCATGCTGCTCTTCTCCGTCTCTACAGGTTCAAGAATATATCGTAGATCGTAGGAGCCGTAGGAGGTGGCTGCGGAATGGCGGAAGGAGGTGGGGAAGACTGGAGATTTGGCTGTGGCGCGATCACCGACGCGGTGGAAAAAGCCAGCGGGAATGCTGCGGAGGGGTAGCGGACGGTTGCCGGAAACCGATCGCGACCGGACGATCGAGCCCTCCAGTGAGCGAAAGTCGCCCCGTCGTGGCCCGTCTTCCACAGGCCTCCGCACCTTTTCCGCAGGGGCCGAGCGAGTGGACCGAGCAAGGGGTCGACGGGCCGCAACACGCCGGCCAGGAGAGCGGCGCGCGCTCAGCTCACCTGATCGCGCAGGCGCCTCAGGGTGCTATCGAGATCGGGCTCCTGCTCGCGGAGCTTCGCGATCTTGTCCACCGAGTACATCACCGTCGAGTGGTGCTTGTCGTTGAACTGCTTGCCGATCTCCGGGTAGGAGAGATCGGTGAGCTCCTTGATCAGGTGCATCGCCACCTGGCGCGGGAAGGCGATCGGTCGCGAGTTGCTTCGACTCTTGATCTCAGTAACCCGCAGGCCGTAGTGACGAGCGACGGTGCGGATGATCTGGGCCGCCGCCACCCGATGGTCCTCGGGCGGCAGCATGTCCTGGAGGGTCTCGCGGGTGAGGTCGAGATCGAGCGGGCGGCCGGTGAGCGACGAGAACGCGAGCACCCGGTTGAGCAGGCCCTCGAGCTCGCGGACGTTCGACTTCACCTGCTGGGCGATGAACATGGCGACTGGGTCCGGGAGCTCGGCGTCGCTCGACTCGGCCTTGCGCCGCAGGATCGCCACCTTGGTCTCGAGGTCCGGCGGCTGGATGTCGGCGATCAGTCCCCACTCGAAGCGAGAGCGCAGCCGCTCCTCGAGAGTCGGGATGTTCTTGGGCGGCGAGTCCGAAGACAGGATGATCTGCTTCTGCCGCGAGTAGAGACTGTTGAAGGTGTGGAAGAATTCTTCCTGGGTGCGCTCTTTGTTGGCCAGGAACTGCACGTCGTCGACCAGCAGCACGTCGATGGTGCGGTAGCGGTCGCGGAATCCGGGCATCCGGTCGAAGCGGATCGACTGGATCAGGTCGTTGACGAAGTTCTCGGCCGACAGGTAGAGCAGCTGCCGCGACGGGTTCTGTTCCTGGATCTCGTGGGCGATGGCGTGAAGCAGGTGGGTCTTGCCGAGGCCGACCCCGCCGTAGACGAACAGCGGGTTGTAACTGTGTCCGGGCGCTTCGGCGACCGCGCGCGCCGCCGCGTACGCGAACTGGTTCGAGTTGCCGACGACGAAGTCATCGAAGCGGTACCGGGGGTTGAGCTCGAGCGCGGCCGCGACCGGAGCGGCGGCCTTAGCGGCGACCTTGGCGGTGGCCGCCGCCGGGGCGCGATCGGCGACCGCGAACAGGACTCGGAAACCCGCTCCCTTGAGCCCCGCTACCGCGTGGTCGACCTGAGGCCGAAAGCCCTGTTCGAGGGCGTTCAGGAAGCGGGCGTTTGGCGCGAGCAGAACCAGCTGGTCGGCCTCTTCGCGCTGCACGCGCAGCGGCCGAAACCAGGTCTTGAAAGCGTCGGCCGGAAGGTCATTCTCGAGCTGTTCTTGAAGGCGAAGCCAAGTAGAATCAGGCATTTGGACTCAACAGGCGCAAAGGAATTCCGCAGCAAATCCACAGCCTGCGGAAAATAGAGAGGGAGCCGGAAAGCGGTGTCGACCAAGACCACTTGAAGAAGCCGGACGATAGCAACCGGGGGTGGCGAGGGCAAGCGCCTTTTTGCCCAGGAAGGCCTCCCGAAGGGGGTCCGAGCTGGGATAAAGATCAGGGGCGCATGGAGTTAGATCGGTGGCAAAGAATCGAAAAAAAAGTTCGCGCGACGCCCACCCTCCGAGGCCTCGGTTGCATCGCGCTCGAGCGCCCGCGGATCCCGCCGCGCTCTTGCGGTGGTTCGACGTCGTGCAGCGACGCCTGCCCTGGCGCGAGACCCGCGACCCCTATCGGATTCTGGTCTCGGAGCTCATGCTCCAGCAGACCCGTGTTGAGACCGTTCGCGGGCGCTATTTGGACCTCGTCGCCACCTTCCCGAGCTTTGCCGCGCTCGCGGCGGCCGAGGAGTCCGAAGTGCTCGCGGCGTGGTCCGGCCTCGGCTACTACCGCCGAGCGCGCGACCTTCGCCGAGCCTGCCAGGAGATCGTCGCGCGCGGATTTCCGACCACTCGCGACGGACTCGCTCGCCTCCCGGGGGTGGGGCGCTACACCGCAGCCGCGGTCGCGAGCATCGCCTTCGACGAGGTGGTGCCGGCGCTCGACGGCAACGTCGCGCGGGTGACCAGCAGGCTTCTCGGCTCGACCGCCGACCCAACGCGCAGGGCGGTGCGCCAAAGGCTCGAAGCGGAGGCCAGCCGCTGGCTCGACGCCGAGCGTCCAGGGGCGAGCAACCAGGCGTTGATGGAGATCGGCGCGACCCGCTGTCACCCGCGCGCGCCGAACTGCTCCGGCTGCCCGCTCGCGGGTTCTTGCCGCGGGCGGCTCCTGGGTCGGCCGGAATCGTTCCCGGCGCGACGCCGAAAGCGGCCGCGGGTGCGCGAGAGTTGGCGGATGTTCGTCGTCGAGCGCGAAGGCTGGCTGCTGCTGCGGCGCCGGGACGCGGCGGCGCCGTTCCTCGCCGGGATGTGGGAATTGCCGTGGGAGCCAATCGAGTCGAGCGGGTCGACCGAGTCACGCTCGAAGGATCGGGGCGCGCGGTTTCGCCACGCCATCACCTACCGCGACCTCGATGTCGAGGTCGTGCGCGCCGGGGCGGCGCCTGCGGCCTGCGGTGCTGCTGCCGAGTGGCGCTGGGCCTCTCCCAGCGAGCGCGCCCAGCTCCCGAGGACGGCGATGATCGAGAAGGCTCTCGGGGCGCTAGCGCGAGGGGAGGCGGAAGAGCCGGTGCGGTAAGAATCTCCGCTGCACCGCCGCTACCCTCGGAAGGGACGCGGCGGTGCCGCTCGAATCTGCCGGAAAATGGGATCTCGACGTCTTGGAAAAAGGGGCGGCGAGACGAGTCCTAGGGCGCAGGCACAAGCGAACGGGTTCGCACCTCGAGGGCGTCCCGGCTCCTCCGAACGTAGCGGCCGAGCTTGGGCGGCCGACGAACGAACCGGGGCGCCGGGGAACCGACCGCGTCCGAACGAGAAGAACACGCCCAG
>JAQBHE010000522.1:0-6331 GCA_032128015.1 Holophagae bacterium | reverse complement strand
TGCCGATCACTCGCCGCTCTTCGTTCCTCTTGCTACGCTGCTTCATGGGTCAACCTCCTTTGAGCTCTCAAGCTCGTCGTTTCCTGCAGCACCATTCTTGGCGACTGCGTTGGGAGGTTGGCCTTCTCATCCCATCTACCCTCAGAGGGTTCATCCCTATTTGAGGTATGGCCGCGTTGGAGGAGAGGACCTCGATTCGTCGGTTGCTGGACGGTGACACCTACGTGACCGCCGGCCCCCCGGCGCCGCACATCGGCTCGCTGCGAGTCGACTGCGGTTATTCCAAGCCCTGGAGCGTGCGGATTCCGGGCACTCAGATCCGGGCGCCGCATCCGGGAAGCGCGGTGCACTTCGAGGGACGGCTGTACGAGGTCGAGCGCGGCGGGTTGGGCGAGGACGGTCGCTACTTCTACGACCTCGCGCCATGGGACGACGCGTTCACAGTCCGGCAAGTCTTCGAGCTCAGTCCCGAGACCGCGAAGCGGGAGCTCGCAGAGCACCGGCTGCAGCCACAGCGAGAGAGACGAGCCGGTGTGCTTGGTCTCTTGCGACCGCTCACCGGGCTGCTTGCTGCCGCCGACCAGCGCCGACTGGAGCTCGAGTACAGCATTCCGGCCGCCGGCAGCACGGCGATCTCGGCGCTCTGCCTGCTCTCGGCATCGACGATTCTGATTGTCGTCTCGCTCGTTTCGTTCGGAGGGCGCTCGCTCCCAGGCCTCGCCTGGGCGGAGTCGTACCTGCCGTTGTGGGTGTTCCTGTTCATCGAGTCGGTGCTGCGCGCGATCAGTGGCTGGAAGGCAGGCGAACCGATGGGGGAGCTGTTCGTGGTCTTGCCGATCGGGCTGGTGCGCAGCCTCGCGCGGTCGCCGAGCCAAGAACAGCGGGAAACCCGAGGCGTCGAGGCGTCGATGCGAAGCACGGGAGCCAGTCGCTTCCTGACCGCGTGCGACGAGGTGCTGCCCGGCCGCGGCGAGGACTGCGCGCTCGAGATCGTGTCGTTGCTGCCGAAGCCGCACTGGACCGCGAACCAGACCGGGATCTCCTACCAGGGGCGCTGGTACGTGCTCACCGAGCGCGAGGTGGTCCTCGATCCGCCGCCTCCGCGTCACCGTTTCCTCCTCGCCTTCGCCCCGGAGAATCCGTTCTTTCGCTCGATGTGCGAGTACCACCCGACCGAGGTGCGCGACGTCTATCGACAGCAGGTCAAAGAGAAACGGTCGACCTGGGTGAGCACCTTGGCGCCGTTGTGGGGGCTCCTCGAGCCTTCCCTGCAGACTCGGCTGCAAGAGGTCTACGGATTCGATCCGCTTGCCGCGATGCGGGCGAGCGTTTGGCTCACCGGTGCGGTCGGGCTGGTTGGCCTTGCTTCCTCGGTGGCGATCCTCGCGGGACCCGAGGGCGGGCTCGCGGATGCGCTCGTGTTCGCCGCGAGCCTCACACTGCTCGGCGAGACCGTCGCCCGTGGTCGTCACCTTGGCCGCGGCGAGATCGCGGGGAGTGTCCTGGGTCGAGTGTTACGACCGTTTGCGGAGTCGTTGTTGCGGGTGTGATCGCGACCGTTAGCGTCCCGACGTCGTTTGACCCGGGATTGGTGGCATCACGAGCTCCACCTGCGAGACCACGTGGCCTTCGAGGTCTTGCGGGTGAAACCAGCTCGGCTTGAGCCGACCCGGTCCGAACAGCTTCTCGGCCTGGTCGCGGTAGTGCGGCGAGTCGGGGCGATCGCTTTGGCCGAGCGGCGGCTGGGTCCAGCTCTGGATCGGGTCGGAGAGGATCACGACCTCGGTCGAGGTCTGGCCGCGATTGCCCCAGCGGGTGCCGTCGGGCCGCGGTGACTCGAAGCCGATGGCGCGCAGGGTGGCCATCCCTTCGAGGCTCAACGATCCGCCGCCGACCGGCCATGACACGTCGTCGCTGGCGTCGAGACGGCCCACCCGGAAGACGTCGCCGAACACCGCCTCGCGACCCGCAGGCAGGCTCGCGGTCCAAGCGGCACCACTCTCGAGCGCCGCGAGCAGGAGTTGGCGATCGGCGGACGACAGCGCCGGTACGGCGGCTCGGCGGGCGGCCGGGAACGGGTCCAGGTAATCGTTGACCTTGCCGATCAGCTCCCTCACCGAATCGTTGCCGGCGACTTCGATCAGAGCGTGACGCCAGGCGTAGTAGGCGAGGGCGCCGTTCGAGTCACGATCGGCACGACGATTCCAGCCGGCGATGCGGACGGCGATGTCGGCGGCGGCGGCACTCACCGCGACGCGGGACTCGTCGATGGAGCGCCGCAGCTCGGCCTGCCAGCGGTCGGACTGGTACACCGTGGTGTCGACCGCGAGCTGCAGCAGGTCTTGCTCGCTCCACTGTTTCTTCGATTCGAGCAACGCGACCGCGCTCGAACCGCGCTGGTGGGTCTGCCACGCCTCCTCACCGTAGAGGTAGGCGGGGTAGCGATCGGCGACCAGCGGCGAGCCCACGAACATGACGTCGGGGCCGATGTTGCAGTTCTGCATCGCTCCGGATTCGGGATTGAGAACCGACAGCAGGTCCTCGACCGGGTGGATCCCCAGCCACTCGGTGGCCGAGGTGGTGCCGTCGACCGGCGCGCTCCAGTCGTAGCCGGCTGGGCGGATCGGCACCCGGCCGGTGCGCTGGTAGTAGATGTTGCCCTGGGTGTCGGCGACCATCACGTTCTGGGGCATGATCTGCCGAACCTCGAGCGCCTTGATCGCGTCCTGGTAGTCGCGCGCGACCATGAACCAGTACTTCGACTCGAGGTAGCCGATCTCGTCGCGATACGCGAGCGCCGCGGCGTAGGCGCGATCGCCATCGCGAGCGATGATCGGTCCGTGGTGGGAGGAGTAGAAGGTGACCTTGCGCGGCGCCGTCTCGCCGCGCACCATCAGTTCGACGTTGCGGGTCTCGAGCTCGCGCCAGCCGTCGTCGTAGCGATAGCGCAAGGGATTCTCGGGATCGAGCGCGAGCGCGTAGACGTCGGCGGTGTCCGGGCCGCCGGTGGTGTGCGCCCAGGCGATGTGCTCGTTGTGGCCGAGGTTGACGTAGGGGAAGCCGGCGGTCGCGAAGCCCGAGATGTGGATGTCTCCGGCGTGCAGACGCAGCTCCCAGTACCGTTGCGGCCCGAGCCAGGCGAGGTGAGGATCGATGATCAGGGCAGCGTGGCCGAAGGTGGTGCGCGACGGCGAGAGTGCGATCTCGTTCGAGGCTCGCAGGTCGGTGTCGTAGCTCGGACGCAGCCCGACCTTGGCGAGGTCGGAAGCGGCCTGGCCCGCCGGCCAACCCCACAGGAACTGCCGGCTGTAGGCCACCGGCATGAAGACATCGACCTGGCGCTCGCCCCACCACGCCGGCGACTCTTCCGGGTGAGCGGCGAGGTAGTCGTTGATGCCGCGGACGAAGGCGTCGAGGTGGGCGCGCAGGGTCGGGTGGAGCCGCGGGTAGTTGCGCTTGGAGGTGCCGTAGTGGTCCCACATCGCGGCCTCGAGGTCGGAGCGCACCCAGCGGTCATCGTCTCCGGGGCCGAACGCCGCCGAGTACTCGCCGAGACCGAGGAGGTAGTTCTCGAGCAGCTGCTCGAGACGGTCCTGGGCCTGCACCCAGCCCGAGGCGTAGAGCGCCGCCTCCTCCGAGTCGGAAGTGATGTGGGGGATCCCGTAGTCGTCGTAAGAGATTGTTGCAACCGTCCCTCGCGGCGCACAACTGACGGCGAGCGAGATGGTCGCGAAGAGCGCGAGCGCCGAGAGCAACGGGAGTACCGCCGTCTTGCCGGTTTCGTGACTTCTGCTGCTTCCCATCCTGCTCACGCGCGACCTCGGATTCCGAGCGCGTGGCCGTCGCGGTAAGTCGCGGTGCCCAAGCGCTCCCGACGATGATCTCACGGAGCGCTCGGATCCCCGGCGCTTGCGACCGCCGGCGGTTGCCGGCCTCTGGGTCGACTGTTAGCCTAGGACGGCTCGCGACCGCGACCCCGGCCTCGTCGATGATCGACCCCAACCCACTCGGCGCCCTCCATGTCGTCGGCACCTCGTGGCGCCGGGTTGGGATCGATGCGCTCACCCGATTCACCCTTCCCGAGGAAGTGCGTGCGGAGCGATTGGCCGAGCTCGTGCGCGACCTCGGTAGCTCCGAGCTGGTCTACGTGGCGACCTGCAACCGGGTCGAAGTGGCGTTCCGGGAAGCCGACCGAGGCGCGGCCGATCCGGCGACCGCCGAGCAGCATCGGCACCTGGTGTTTCGCGCGCTCACCGGCATCGAGCCGCGATCCGGCGAGGTCGACCGGGCGTTCTGCTCGTGGCTCGGGGACGACGCGGTCGAGCACGTGTTCCTGTTGGCGGCGGGCCTCGACTCGGCTCAGGTCGGCGAGCGGGACGTCCAAGGTCAGCTCCGCCACGCCCTGGCGGTGGCCCACGAGATGGGCCTTGGCGGGCCGCTGCTTGACGAGGTGTTCGGCGAGGCGATCCGGCAGGCGAGGTTGATCCACCAGCGGACGCGGGTCGGATCCGGGCGGCTGTCGCTCGCCGAGATCGGTCTCGACTACCTGCGCGCGCGGCTGCGCCGAACTCCGGGCCCGGTGGCCCTGGTCGGAGTCTCGACCATGACCCGGCGTTGCGCTCTCGCACTGGTCCAGGAAGGGGTGCCGGTGGTGATCGCGAACCGCACTCTCGCCAAGGCCGAGGCGCTGGCGGTCGAGGTCGGCGGGGTTGCGCGCTCGCTCGACCAGTTGCGACACGCTCCCGATCCGGTGGAGGCGATTCTGCTCGCCACTTCGTCAACCCAGCCGGTGCTCGACGGCGCCGACCTCGAGCGCCTCGCCGGCTGCGCTCCCAGCGGCGAGGCGCCGCTGGTGGTCGACATGGCGGTGCCGCCGGACATCGACCCCGGGACCGCCCGAGCACTCGGCATGGTGAGGATCGGGATGGCCGAGATCACCGCCGAGGCCGAGGCCTGCCGAGACCAGCGTCTCGAGGAGGCAGCGCCGGCCCGCGCGCTGGTGCTCGAGGCGGTCGCGAGCCTGCGCCGCCGGCGCGCCGAGCGCTTGCTGGGGCCGGTGATCGCCCGCCTCGGCGAGCGCTACCAACAAACGGCGCTCGACGGTCTCGAACGCTTGCTCCAGAGCGAGCTCAAGGGCGTCAGCGAGGCCGAGCGCGAAGCGCTACGCCGCTTCGCGTCGATGCTGGGACGCCGCCTCGCCCACCTGCCGACGGTCGGGCTCAAGGCGCTGGCGGCCGACGCCGGAGCGCCCGCGGTGACGGCGTTCCTCGCGGCCGATCCCGATCTGCTCCGCGAGTACCACGAGGCGACGGACCCCGGGGCGGGCGCCGCGGATGGGCGCGGCCTGCACATGGTCGAGCCGGTCGAAGCGCGGCGCGGCTGACGATTGCGAGCTGATTCGCCAAGGCTGCCGAGATGACGGCCGGTCCGGAGTCCCGAGCCCTATTCGAGCGAGCCCAGCGCGCGCTCGCAGGCGGGGTCAGTTCGCCGGTCCGAGCGTTTCGCGCGGTCGGTGGCACCCCGCTGTTCGTCCGCCGGGCTCGCGGCGTCGAGGTCGAAGACGAAGACGGACGCCGGTACCTCGACTTTGTCGGATCCTGGGGTCCCCTGATCCTCGGCCACGCCCACCCCGAGGTGGTCGCCGCAATCAGCGCGGCGGCGAGCGCCGGAACCAGCTACGGCGCTCCGTGCCGCGCCGAGGTCGAGCTCGCCGAGACGATCATCGAGGCCTATCCGGGCCTCGAGCGCCTTCGCTTCGTGTCGTCGGGAACCGAGGCGACGATGAGCGCGATCCGGGTCGCGCGGGGCGCCACCGGTCGCGACCTCGTGGTGAAGTTCTCGGGTTGCTACCACGGTCACGCCGATCATCTGCTGGTGGCCGCGGGCTCGGGCCTCGCGACCTTTGGCACGCCGTCGTCGGCGGGCGTGCCGGCGGCATTCGCCGGTCTCACCCGCGTCCTGCCGCTCGACGACGAGCCCGCGCTCGAGGCGCTGTTCGCTGCCGAGGGTGAGCAGATCGCTGCGGTGATCGTCGAGCCGGTGCCGGCGAACCACGGTCTCCTGGTCCAGCGTCGCGGGTGGCTGGCGCGCCTGCGCTCGCTGACAGCGAGTGCAGGCGCGTTGCTGATCTTCGACGAGGTGATCAGCGGCTTTCGCCTCGGTCGCGGTGGCGCCGCCGAGCGCTACGCGATCACCCCCGACCTCGCGACCTTCGGCAAGGTGATCGGCGGCGGTCTGCCGGTGGGCGCCTTCGGTGGCCGTGCCGAGCTGATGCGCGAGCTCGCGCCCGAGGGACGCGTCTACCAGGCGGGGACGCTGTCCGGCAACCCGG
>JAQBHE010000521.1:0-9257 GCA_032128015.1 Holophagae bacterium | reverse complement strand
CGAGTGCGGCCGCCTTCTCGAGCGAACCACGGTGTGGTTCTTGCGCGAGGAGGCCCAGCCGCTCGAGGTCGCGAGCCAGATCGAGCGCTACCACGACGGTGTCCAAGAGCTCACAAGGAGCCTCTCTTCGCTGGTCTCGGCTGCCGACCGCAAGCTCCTGGACGAACGGATCGACGGCTTCCTCGGCCAGGGAGTTCCCGAACCCGAAGCGACGCTCACCGCGAGCCTGCCGCTGCTGGCGTCGGCCTGCGACATCGTCCGCATCGGCCGCGACCTCGGGGTGCCGGTCGAGCGCGTCGGTCAGGTCTACTTCGGCGCTGGCGCCCGGTTCGGCTTCGACTGGTTGCGCAGCGCGGCAGCCCAACTGCCGGCGGAAACAGCCTGGGACAAGCTGGCGCTCACCGCGATGGTCGACGACCTGTTCGGCCATCAGAGCCAGCTGGCCCGCAGGATCGTCGGCTCGCTGGCGCCCTCCGAGCCGTGCGCCCAGGCGCTGGAACGGTGGGCCGCGGGTCGCCGCGCGATGTGGAGCCGCACCGAACAGCTACTCGCCGAGCTGCAGGCTCTCGCGACGCCCAACCTCGCGATGCTGGCGGTGGCAAATCGCCAGCTGAAGTCGATGAGTTTGTAGGCGCCGGCTAGCGGGATCGTGGTTGTCACCGACCCCCAACGAGGTGGCAGTGACGAGGCGCGGTCATACCACGATCCCGCTAGCCTGTTACCCCGCCCAAGCGGCCGTTGACGGCCGCGGGCTCCTAGATTCACTAGGGCACGAAACTTGACTCCTTCGTGAGGATCTCGGCGGGCCTAGTGAATCTAGCGGCCTGTCGATCGGCTCAGGCCCGCCCCGACGGGACCTCCTTGAAGGATCGGTCACGATCGACGCGGATGTCGCCGGGAAGACCCAGCACTCGCTCGGCGATGATGTTGCGCAAGATCTCGTCGGTGCCGGCGGCGATCCGCATGCCCGGCGCCGACAGGAAGCCGCTCTGGTAGAGCCCGCCTGCCGCTGGCTCGTGGTCGCCGCGAAGCACCCCGGCGATGTCCTGGAGGTCGGCGCCGAACGACGCCATGTCCTGGCGTTGCTGAGCCATCACCACCTTGCTGATCGACTGCTCGGGACCGGGCTGCCGGCCGTGAGAGATCGCGGTCAGGCTGCGGGCATAGGTGAGCCGCACCCCTTCGGCGCGCACGTACCACTCGGCCAAGGACTCGCGCACGCTCGGATCGGCCAGAACCGCCTGCCCCGTTTGCTCCTCCAGCCGGCGAGCGAGATCGATCAGCTGGCGCACGTCGGGCTCGTAGCGCGACACCCCGAAGCGCTCGTTCATCAGCGTGGTGATGGCGACCTGCCAGCCGGCGCCGACTTCGCCGATCCGGAAACTGTCGGGGATCCGAACGTTGCTGAGGAACACCTCGTTGAACTCGGCGCCGCCGTACATCTGCCGGATCGGACGCGGATCGACCCCCGCGCTCTTCATGTCGACCATGAAGAAAGTCAGGCCCTTGTGCTTGGGCAGGTCGGGGTCGTGACGGGCCACCAGGATGGCGTAGTCGGCGCGATGGGCGTTGGTGTTCCACACCTTCTGACCGTTGATCACCCACTCGTCGCCGTCGCGCACCGCGCGGGTCCGAATGCCCGCCAAGTCCGATCCCGCGCCCGGCTCCGAGAACAGCTGGCACCAAACCTCCTCGCTACTGGCGATCTTGGGCAGGTGTCGCCGCTTGATCTCGTCGCTGGCGTAGGCGATCAGCGCCGGCGCGCAGGTGCCGGTGCCAATGCCCAGGTTGGCGTCCGGAATCGCGTACGCCGACTCTTCTTGGCCGAAGACGATGGCGTCGATCATCGAGCCGCCGCGCCCACCGTATTCCTTCGGCCAGTCGATGCAGGCCCAACCGTCCCGCGCCTTGCGCTGCTGCCAGGCGCGCGCCATCACCATTTCTTCGTCCTGGTCTTGCGGCGTCCCCTGATGCTCGGGGGCGTTAGCGGCGAGCCAGGCGCGCGCCTCGGCGCGAAGCGCCGCTTCCTGTGGTGAGTCTTCGAAGTCCATAGCACCTCCACAGCCGCGAGTAGTCCGTATCCTACGCGCTGGCTGGTCGCACCCGGAATCGCACCTGACCTTCGAGGCCCTGCACAGACGCCTGGACACTTCCACTCATTGGTGTCGATCCACCGACGGCTCGTTCGTCTGACATCCGAGAGTCGACCGCAAAACGTCTGAAACACAGGAGAGGAGTACAGACATGGCCAAGTTCTTGTTCGCCTACCACGGTGGCGGCATGCCGGAATCGAAGAAGGAGCAAGCGCGAGTGATGGCGGCGTGGGGCGCCTGGTTCGGAAGCCTGGGCGAGGCAGTCGTCGATGGTGGCGCCCCAACCGGTGCCTCCGCGACCGTCGCGAGTGGCGGCAAAAGCAGCTCCGGAGGCGGCGCCAATCCGGTCTCCGGGTACTCGCTGGTCACCGCCAAGAACCTGAAGGACGCGATCGCGAAAGCCAAGGGCTGCCCCGTCCTCGGAAGCGGCGGCAGCGTCGAGGTCTGCGAGACGATCGAGATCGGCGCGTAGCCAAAGTCCTGCTTCAGGACTCGACCTGCCTCAGGTCTCGAGCTGCTTCAGGTCTCGAGCTGCTTCAGACCTCGGCCTTCTCTGCACCGGACTCACTCCGAGCGCAGCACCTCGGCCGGCGCGGTCCTGGTGGCGCGGCGCGCCGGCACCAACGCCGAGCCGAGCGCGACCAGAAGCAGGAGCGCGCCCACCGCGACGAAAGTGGTGGCGTCGAGCGGCTCGACCTCGTACAACAGGCCAGCTAGGAATCGAGTCAGGAGGACCGCGCCCACCGCGCCGACCGCGAGTCCGAACAGCGCCATGGTTCCGCCGTCGCGCAGCACCAGCCGCAGCAGTCCCGCTGGCGCGGCGCCAAGCGCAGCGCGGATGCCAAGCTCGCGGCGGCGCGCACTGACCGTGAACGCGAGCACCGCGGCAACGCCGACCCCGGCGATGATGAGCGCGAGCGCCGCGAAGATCGCGAACAGGATGGCGTTGAGGCGCTGCGGGGCGAGGCTATCGTCGCGCAACTCGGCGAGCGTGAAGATGTGTTCGAGCGGCCGCTGGGGGTCGAGCGCGCGCAGCTTCTCGATCACCTGCGGCGTCACCGGCCCGGGGTCACTCGACGTGCGCACCAGCACGGTCTGGCCCGGGAACGACTGGGCTTCGGGCAGATAGAGCACATGCTGGCCGGCCTTGTCGACCGAGGTCCCTCAGGCGTCGGCGGCGACCCCGACCAGGGTGAGCCAAGAGTTGTCTAACTGGAAGCAGCCGCCGAACGAATAGGCGATGCGCCGGCCCAGCGGATCGGCGTCGCCGAAGTAGAACTTCGCGGCGGACTCGTTGAGGATCGCCACCTTCGGCGCCTCCTCGTCGTCGGCGACGGAAAAGGCGCGGCCGTGTACCACCTCGACCCCCAAGGTCTCGAAGTACTCGGGACTCACGGTCTCGAACAGCGCCGGGACCGTGGTCGACTGCGGATCGGCGGCGACGCCTTCCGCAGCAAGCTCGATCGGAAAGCGCTCGCCGCTGCCGAGCGGCGCGTTCTGGGTGAGCGCCACCGACTCGACGGTCGGAAGCGCCCCGATCTCGGCCCGCGCTCCTCTCGAGAAACTCCGATAGTCGTCGGGCGTGCCCGCGAACATCTTGGGCGCTTCGACGCTGAGCACATTCTCGAGCTCGAATCCAGGGTCGACCGCGTGGAGGTTCCACAGCGTGCGCATCAGGAGCCCAGCGCCGACCAAGAGCACGAACGACACCGCGAGCTGGCTCGCGACCAGCGCTCGCTGGAGCAGCTTTCGGGTTCCGGTGGCGGTAGCGCGTCCGGAGCCCGCGGCGAGCGCGGATCCGAGCCGGCGCGCTGGGACCAGACCCGGCACCAGGCTGAACGCGACCGCGGTCGCCACCGCGACCGCCAGCGTGAACGCGAGCACGCCGCCGTCGATCGCGATCTCCCCGGTGCGGTTGGTGAAGCGAGAGGTATAGGCGCGCAAAGCGTCGAGCAGCCCGTAGGCTAGCACCAGCCCCAACCCAGCACCGAAGAGAGCCAGCACCAGGCTCTCGACGAACAGCTGCCCGCGCAGCCGAGCTGCACTTGCGCCGAGCGCCGAGCGCACCGCCAGTTCGCGCCCTCGGCGTAGCGCCCGCGCCAGGGTCAGGTTAGCGACATTGGCGCACGCGATCACCAGCACGAAGGCGGCGGCCCCGAGTAGCAGCACTAGAGTGGTGCGCGCACGCGCCACCAGCTCGTCCTTCCACGGCGTCACCGTGACCTCGAGCCCCATCGCCTCGGGGTAGTCGTCGGGGAAATCAGCGTGGAAGTGCCCGAGCACCTGGTTGAGCTCGACGCGCGCTTCATCGATCGTGGCCCCGGATCGAAGCCGCGCGAAGACGTCGGTCATGCGGTGCTTGCGATCGTCCTCCATCGTCGCGCTGCTGTAGTGGTCGTTGGTCGTGTAGTTGGCGTAGAAGTCCTGGCGGCGCCGCGTCGCGTAGTGCGCCCCGGGCTCGAGCACGCCGACGACGGTCGCAACCTTGGACGTCAGATCCAGCCCCTGGCCGACCACGTTGGGATCACCGGCGAAGACCCGCTGCCAATACTCGTGGGTGAGCACCGCCACCGGTGGAGCGCCCTCGACGCGGTCTTCGGGGAGCAGGGTCCGGCCGAGCTGGGGTCGCATGCCCAGCACCTCGAAGAAGTTGGCGGTGACCAGGCCGGCCACCGCGCGGTGCGGCTCACCCCGGCCGAGCACGTTGAAGGTCCAGTCGCCGAACTCGACGATCTGGTCGAGCGCCTCGACCTGCTCGCGATAGTCGGCGACCTCGGGAAACGAGAAGTTGATGTTGTCCATGCCACGCCGCTTCGCTGCCTGCTCGAGATAGACGATGCGGTCGGCCTCGGGGTACGGCAGCGGTCGCAGCAGCACGCCGTAGACCAGGCTGAAGATGGCAGTGTTGGCGCCGATACCCAGCCCCAGGGTAAGCACGAACGCGAGCGTGAAGGTCGGCTCGCGCAGCAGCGAACGAGTGGCGATGACGAGTGAGCGGAGCACGTCCATGCGGTGACCCTCCCGGTTGTGGGAATCGCGACTGGCGCTTGCCTCGATCCCTGGCGACCGTTGACCATTCTCTACTACGCCGCACCGAGACACCACAATCCGCGCACCCTTCGCCGATAAAGCTGCGGCTTCTTGCACATCCCTGGGGAGGTGCTAGAAACGAGGCTGGCGCCTCCGGCTCGCCCACCTTGCGACGCCCTCAGGCCGCAAGAACCTCAGGCCGCAAGAACCTCAGGGAGATGGGCAACATCCTGCGCGGCGCAGGCTCCTAGAGAGCCAGGAGCTGGAGCGACGGGCCAAGGCGGCCAGCAAGCAGTAGCAGCGCGGCGCAGATCAGCGCTGAGGTTCCGCTATTCCGGAAGGCCGCGGCCGACCAGCCCCGGCTGCCCGACCTCGAGACGCCGGCTTGACGGTTCGCCAGCCGGCGGCGACCATTGCCGGAATGCTCGACATCGTCCTGCTGCTCGTAGTTATCGTGGCGGGCTTTGCCCTCTTCATCTCGGAGCGGGTTCGAGCCGACGTCGTAGCGCTATCGATCCTCGCGGTGCTGATGGGTCTCGGGCTCGTGCGACCGGATTTCCCGACGCTCGAGGAGTCCATCTCGGGATTCGGGGACGCGGCCACCATCACCATCGCCGCGATGTTCGTGCTGTCGAGCGGCCTCACCCGTACCGGCGCGATCGGCTGGATCAGCGCCTGGCTGGAGAGAGTCAGCGAAGGCGGCGAGCTCCGCCTGTTCCTGGCCGTCATGGTCACCGTGGGCGTGATCTCTGCGTTCATCAACAACGCCGCTGCCGTCGCGATCTTCTTGCCGATCGTCATGACCTTGGCCCACCGACGCGGGATCAGCCCTTCGCGGCTGCTGCTTCCCCTTTCCTTCGCGTCGATCGTCGGCGGCACCTGCACCTTGATCGGCACCTCCACCAACATCTTGGTGAGCTCTTTGGCGGTGCGTCACGGCCTGGCACCGTTCTCGATGTTCGAGCTCACCAAGCTGGGCTCGGTCTTCTTGGTGGTCGGACTCGTGTACCTGGTGGTCGTCGGTCGGCGCCTGTTGCCGCAGCGCCCAGCGACCACGCTCATTCGAAAGTACAAGCTCGCTCGGTACCTGACCGGCCTGGTGGTCAACGACAAATCGGCCCTGGTTGGCAAGACTGCAGCCGAGGCGCGGTTGAGCGAGCTCTACGACGTCTCGATCCTGGAGATCATCCGCGGCGAGGAGCGCCTACAGGCCGGCATTCGAGACCACAGGATGCAAAGCGGCGATCATCTGCTCGTCCGCGGCGCGCTCGATGGCATCCTCGAGATGAAACGCGAGGAGGGCGTCGACATCCGTTCCGAGCTCAAGTTCGGCGACAGCGTCCTCGGCGGCGGAGAGTCCGGCCTCGTCGAGGGGATCGTCTCTCCTGGCTCGTTGCTCGCAGGCCAGACATTGGCCGCGGCCGACTTCCAGAACCGTAGCGGCGTCTTCGCCCTCGGCATCCGCAAACACGGAGAGACCATTCGCGACAAGGTCGGGAGGATTCGTCTCGATGTCGGCGACACTCTCCTGCTCCAAGGGCGCAAAGGCGCGTTGAAGCATCTGGAAGACCGGCCCTTCTCGCTGATCCTGGAGGAGGTTTCCCTCGAAGGGCGGCACGACCGCAAGGCGATCGTCGCGATTTTGATCCTGGCGGCGGTCGTGGGACTGGCGGCGATGGGCATCGTGTCGATCCTCCTCGGCGGGATCCTCGGCTGCCTCGCCATGGTCGCGACCGGATGCCTGAAGCCGCAGGAGGCCTACGAAAGCGTCGATTGGTTGGTGATCATCTTGCTGGCGGGGATGATTCCGCTCGGCACCGCGATGGAACGTACCGGCACCGCCGATCTGATCGCGACCGGGATCCTCGATCTGACCCGTGCCTGGGGGCCCACCGCGGTGCTGTCAGCGTTCTACTTGCTGACCACGATCTTCTCGTCGATCATGTCGCACAACGCCGCCGCGGTGGTGCTGGTGCCGATCGGCATCGCGGCAGCGACCGCCCTCGGCACCGATGCCCGCCCGTTCCTGGTCGCCATCACCTTCGCCGCATCGTCGTCGCTGGCGACGCCATTCGGATACCACACCAACCTCATGGTCTACTCGCCCGGTGGCTACCGCTTCGTCGACTACTTGCGAATCGGCATCCCGCTCAACCTGCTCTTTTGGCTCCTGGCAACGGTCCTGATTCCGGTGTTCTGGCCGTTTGCGGCCGCGCCGCACTAGGGAAGAACCCCGAAGGCGCTGCGCTAGTCTTCGTCCTCCTTGATCGGTAGCGACCCCTGAACAGAGGAACCGAGATGCAAAGAAAATTCGTCCGATACCTAGCCGCCGCCGTAATGGCGACCGTTGTCGCCGCCGCCCACGGGATCTCTGGCGCCAGCGAGCTGACACCGCTCGAGGCCTACGTGCTGTCGCCGGACCCTCACTATCGGTACGAGGTCGCGAGCCGCACCGACCACGAGGGCTACAGTACCGCGGTGATCCGGATGACCTCGCAGGCCTGGCTCACCGAGGACCAGGTCGACCGGCCGGTGTGGTGGCACTGGCTGGTGGTGGTGGTGCCGGACGAGGTGAGAACCGACAAGGCGATGCTGTTCATCGGCGGCGGCGACAACGACGACCCGGCGCCGGAACAGGCGAGCCCGTTGATCGTAGGACCCGCGCTCGCCACCGGCTCGATCGCCGCCGAGCTGCGGATGGTGCCGAACCAGCCGCTCACCTTCGTGGGCGACGACTACGGGCCGCGCAAGGAGGACGAGCTGATCGCCTACGGCTGGCGCCAGTTCCTCGAAGGCGGGGCGCGCGATCACGACGCGCTGTGGCTGGCCCGCCTGCCGATGACCAAGTCCGCGGTGCGGGCGATGGACACCATCGAGTCTCTGGTTGCGAGTGGCGAGCTCGCGGCGGCGGTGGCGCCCGCAAAATGGGTGGTCGCCGGCGGCTCCAAGCGAGGCTGGACCACCTGGACCACAGCCATTGTCGACTCGAGAGTGGTGGCGATCGCGCCCTTCGTCATCGACATGCTGAACGTGGTGCCGTCGTTCGCCCACCACTGGCAGGTCTACGGCTTCTGGTCGCCGGCGGTCGGCGACTACAAGCGTGAAGGGATCATGGACTGGAGCTTCCGCCCCGAGTACGCGCGGCTGATGGAGATCACCGAGCCCTACAGCTATCGCCAGCGTCTCACCCTGCCCAAGTACCTCATCAACGCCACCGGCGACGAGTTCTTCCTCCCCGACTCGTGGCAGTTCTACTGGCAGGACCTGGTCGGCGAGAAGCACCTGCGCTACGTGCCCAACGCCAACCACTCGCTCGCCGACACCGATGCCGCGGAGTCCTTCCTCGGCTTTTACCGGATGATCGTCGAGGATCGGCCGCGGCCGCGCTTCGACTGGCGCATCGAGGGCTCGGAGATCGTGGTGGCGACCGACGAGGAGCATCCACCGTCGTCGATCAAGCTGTGGCGAGCCAGCAACCCGACCCGCAGGGACTTTCGGGTGGTGACCATCCGCAAGACCTGGGAGTCCGAGGACATCGCGCCGCGCGCGGATGGACGCTATCGAGTCTCGATCCCAGAGCCGGAGTCGGGGTTTGCGGCGTTCTTCGTGGAGCTCACCTATCCGGGCCCAGGCGGTGAGCCGTTCAAGGTCACCACCGGCGTCCACGTGCTGCCGCAGGTGCTGCCCTTCCCGCCTTTCCAGCCCGATCCCTCGGTGTCGCAGAGAAAGCCGTAGCTCGGCACCTCGCCTGCTACGCGAACCGAACGGGCCGAACGCAGCGAGCGCCTTGCCATGCTCGCCTGTACGATCTAGTCTCCCGACATGCGAGAGACGTTGACGGTCAGACTCTCGGCCAATACCAAGAAGCTTGTCGAGCGCGCGGCGAACGCGAGCGGCATAACGACCAGCGAATACGTTCGGCTGGCCATCTTTCACCAGCTGTGGAGAGACGTCACTACCGACTCTCGGCGAAAGGCGATCCCGCGCGCCACATCGAAGGGGATCTTCACCGACGAAGACGTGTACCGGCTAGTCTCGTGAGGCTTCCGATTCCGCTCGCTGTATCCGATCCAGTACCGCCGAGATGCACTTCCTTCTAGCTACGGCGAGGAGATACTCGTCTGGCGACCGGGC
>JAQBHE010000520.1:0-5348 GCA_032128015.1 Holophagae bacterium | reverse complement strand
CGGGCGAGCGCACCGCCGTTGTAGTACGGCGGGTGCGGACCGAAGTAGTGGGCCCACAGCAGGAACGGTCGCGAGGGGTCGAGCCCACCGAGCCACTCGATGGCCCGCCGATTCAACCGCTTGTCGACGCCGCCCGCGCAGAACAGCTCGGACCAGCCGGCGTGCTCCGCCTTGCACATGTTGCTGAGGAACGCTCCGGTCTGGTAGCCGGCGGCTTCGAGAATCGTCGCGAGCGTCGGCTGTCCTTCGCGAAAGCCGTATCCATTCGAGATCAGACCGTGGCCGCTGGGATGGAGGCCGGTCAGCACCGAGGCGAGAGACGGCCAGGTGAGCGCGCGCGAGGCCTGGGCGTTCGCGAAGCGGACGCCGCCTCCGAGCAGATCGTCGATCGCGGGGCTGGTCTGACGAACGGCGTACCCGTAGCCATTGAGACGATCGGCCCGCAGCGTGTCCACCGAGACCAGGACCACGTTCCAGCCAGCCGCAGCTCCCCGCAAGCGGTTCCGATCCCCGGCTTGCGAGCTCGGTTCCCCAGCGGTGCACGCCGACAACGCAAGCCAGGCGAGAGCGGCGACCGCCGCCATGGCCGTAGGCGCGCGGGCCGGAAGCGGTTGCTGCGAGCGCATTCGAAGTGGCGTGGTAGCGATCGGGTATTGGGTCGGGGGATCTCGTGGCGCCCGCTGCAGCGTACACCGGTCGCGGAGCCGGACGCACCCGAACCGATCTTCGGCCGGGAGCTCGGCAGGGGGTTTTGACTGCGACCCAGACTGCGACCTTGACTGGGCGGATCTTGTGCTAGCGTCCGCTCGCCCACCGAGAACAGCGTTCGCTGTCGGTTCCTCTTCCTTCCTGCACGCCTCCTTCTCCGCTGCCGCAAGGAGCGGAGGATGGAAAGCAGTTGTTTGGTCGAAGTGTGGCGCCGTTGCGCCGACCAAGGACGGGATGGCGACTGGGCTCGCCTGTTGGAGCGTGTGGATCGCCGGATTCTCGCCTTCTTGGGAGCCAAGCTGGCCTTGATGGGCCAGCGCGCCGACCAAGACATGGTCGAGGAGCTGCGCCAGGAGGTCTACCTTCGCCTGGTTCAGCGCGGCCGCCGGGCGCTTCGGCGCTGCCGAGCCACCACCGATGGTCAGGTCTTTGCGTACCTCTACCGGGTGTGCGGCAGTGTTGCCGTGGATCAGGTTCGTTGCCGGCTGGCGGCGAAACGGGGACGCGGCCGAACGCTGAGTTTGGAGGCGCGGTCGCCGTGTCCGGATCCTCGCGGCGGCGAACTGTCGGCACTCGATTCCGTCCACAGCAGCCAGCTCCGCGACCGGCTGCGGGGAGCCTTCCGAGACCTCTACCCGTCGCCGCTTGCTTCTCGGAACCGTTGGATCTTCGAGCGCGTGGTGATCGAGGGCTGGACCAGTCCCGAGGTCGCACCGATGGTCGGATTACGACCCACCAGCGTCGACTCCCTGGTGCATCGGATGAAAAAGCGCCTGGGCGAGGCTGGAATCACCGTGCCCGAGCGGGGTACCATGACCTAGGCGACCTACGTCGTTCCTGTTGACCCACTTGAGTCTCATGGCGCAGAGCGAAGACGACCGCCTGAGGATTGACTTTCTTCAGCTCCGATCGATACAATCGTTGAGATTCTTAAGGCTTCACTTGAACTTTCCTGCGCCAGAGTCGCGGGCATTGGGCGAAGCGAATCGGGAGCCCCAAGGCTGCATGTCGGAGGTACAAGAGCGATGTGGTGCCGAAGATCTCTTTCCTGCGCGACGGTAGCGCTCGTTCTGATAGCCGGGCTCGCCCCGGCGAGCGCGGGCGTGCTCGGGATCGTCGGGGTTTCGAGCTCGGGTCCGTGCACGGACTCGGCACCGGTGGCTTCGGGTCTCGGGGATCCCTTCGGCTACCTCGAAGGGCACGGTTTCACCGGCGGCAACGTCGCCACCGGCGTCTTTCAGCTGGTCGGCTGGGCGCTCGACAACGATGGGGTCGCGGCGGTCGATATCCTGCTCGACGGGCGCGATGTCGGCCGTGCCGCTTACGGGGTGCGCCGCTCCGATGTCGCCAAGGTCTTCCCGGGCTTTCCCGATAGCGCGCTCCCAGGTTTCAGCTTCCAACTCGACACGACCCACTGGCCCAATGGACTGCACGAGCTGAGTGCGGTGGTGGTCTCGCGCCGTGGCGAGGAAGCAACGCTCAACCGGCTGGTCTTCGACTTCCAGAACAACTCGCACAACCTCAAGCCGTTCGGCCGGATCGACTATCCCCAGGGTAATACCGAGGTGTTCGGCGTGTGCGGTCCATCTCCGGAGCGGCGCTACACCGTCGTCGAAGGCTGGGCGCTCGACGTCGGAGTCGAGACCAACGACCACGGAGTCGGCTATGTCGAGCTGTTGATCGACGGCGCGATCTACGCGAACAACCGGCTCGACTGCGTACACTCGACGGTGACCGGCCAGTACACCAACTGCTACGGCGTGTCGCGAGCCGACATCGAAGCGTCGTTCCCGTCGCTGATCGATTCTCCCGACTCTGGATTCCGGTTCGTGGTCGATGTCGGCGCTCTGATCTCGGGCCTCGGCTATACCGAGGGCCGGCACATCTTCACGATTCGGGTCGGTGACGTGGACTCCCAGGTCGCCAACATCGATACTGTCAACGTCAACTTCACGTGCCAGGACGTCGCCCGTAATCAGGGGTCCTTTGGCGCCATCGACGAAGTGCCCGAGCAACGCACCGGTGGCTCGCTGACGCTCACCGGCTGGGCTCTAGATGCCGAGCAGGTGGCCGCGGTGAAGATCTTTATCGACGGCCGGCTGCAGCCCAACGCCGCCTACGGCTTCCCGCGCCCGAATGTGACCAGCCGGTACCCAGGGTTCCCTGACAGTTTGGCCCCCGGATGGGCATACACCTTCGACACTCGCGCCTTCGCCGCCGGCGTCCACTTCCTCACCGCGGTGGTGGTCGACCGACTCGGCGACGAGACCCAGATCGGCCAGATCCTGTTCAAGAGCGGGAACTAGCCGCCGGCGACCTGGCCGCCGACCGCGCGTCTCTTACCCTTGGCCCGGCGCTGGCTCAGGAGATCGGCCGCTTCTTCGAAGTAGGTGAACGCGGCCTGGAGTTGGTTGTCGACTTCCGACAACGCTCGATGACCGTCTTCGAGACCGAACACGGTGTTGAAGATCTCGAAGCGGACTCGGTGCTTGAGATAGCGGTTGATCACCGGGTCGGCAAAGGCCTCGCGCGCTTCCTCGGCACTCGCGTAGCCCTCCTCGGCGAGCCACTTCTGCAGCTTGGCCATCGTCAGGTCGTCGGGCTCCCAGGTCGGGCTCTCGATCCGCTGGTCGCGGCTGTGGTCGATGGCGAACGTGAACAGCGCGCTGCGGCTGAGCACCTTCTGCAGGAACGGCTGGACTTCATCGGGCTCGACGCGGTGGTCGGGGGTGATGCCGCCGCCGCCGTAGACCTTGCGTCCGAGGTCGGTGCGAAACACCTCTTTGTCATCGGTCGGCGGCGCCGGTTGGTCGCCGCTCGAGGTCGGGTCGTAGCCGACGGTGTAGTAGTCCCAATACGAGCTGTAGTCGCGCTGGATGAGGCGCCCTGAAGGGGTGTAGTAGCGCGCCGTGGTGAGCGCCACGCCCTCGCCGTAGTTGAGGTTGTAGACCGTCTGGACGAGGCCCTTACCCCAGGTGGTCTCGCCGACGATCAGGCCGACGTCGTGGTCCTGAATCGCGCCGGAGACGATCTCGGAGGCCGAGGCGGTGCCGCTGTTGACCAGCACCACCAGCGGCAGTCCCAGCTCCTCGTAGTTGCCCGAAGACGCGAAAGAGCTGAACGAGCTGCGGATTCGTCCCCGGGTCTCGACGATCTTGCCCTGCGAGGGCACGAACTGGTCGGCGACCTCGATCGCCTGGTCGAGGAGGCCGCCGCCGTTGCCGCGCAGGTCGAGGATCATCCGCTTCATTCCGGCGTCCTTGAGCGTGGCGATGGCCCGCGTCATTTCTCCGGAGGTGGAGCGCGAGAAATCGCGGATGCTGACGTAGCCGGTATCGGGAGTGATCATGTACGCGAACTGGACGGTGTTCTGGGGGATCTCGGCGCGGGTGATGTCGAGATCGAGCAGCTCGTCCATGCCGCGTCGCGCGATCGAGACCTTGACCTGGGTGTCCTTGGGACCCTTCAGGTGCGAGATCGCCTCGTCCACCGACATCTTGTCGGTCGGATCGCCGTCGATGGCGCTGATTACGTCGCCAGCGCGCATCCCGAGGCGCGCGGCGGGGGTCCCCGGAATCGGGGTGATTACGGTCAGCTGGCCGTTGCGCAGGCCGACGTAGATCCCGAGGCCGTAGAAGCTGCTCTGCTGCTTCTCGCGCATCGAGTCGTAAGCGCGCGGCGGCAAGAAGCTGGTGTGCGGATCGAGGGAGCGCAGCATCCCCTGGATCGACGCATACACCACTTCGCGATACGGCACCTCGGCGCCGTAGCTGTCATGCGCCAGCTGGACGAGCTCGACGTAGGAGCCGAGGTGCGAACGGACCTCGTCGGTCACCGCTGCGAGGTCGTCGCCGAGCGAACCGCCGAGCAGCAAGGCGGCGCTGAACAGGAGCAGGGCTAGGAGGCGCCACGATTTGTTCATCCCCTGAGTGTAGCAGGCTCGGCGGTGGCGCCGGAGCGGTCCGCAACCAGAAAACCGGGCATTGGCCGGATCGCGGCGCGGCCGCTCACCCCAAGAAGCTCGAGCTCCCGTACAATGGAGTCATGTTCGGTCCACTCGGCATTTGGGAGATCCTCCTCATCCTCGGGATCGCGCTCTTGATCTTCGGGCCGAAGAAGCTGCCCGAGATTGGGCGGACCCTCGGACGCGGGATCGGCGAGTTCCGCCGCGCGACCACCGATCTCAAGCGTTCGATCGAGCAGGAGATCGACGCCGAGGAGCGGGCGCCCAAGCTTCCAAACCCGCCAGCTCTGAGCGAACCCGCCGGCAGCGAGCCGAGCATCGGCAGCGGCGGCAGCGGCGGCAGCGAGAGCTAGCCTCCAATGTGCTGCGTAGCAGCAAGAAGCGAACCGGCTCGCACCTCGATGCCTTCGGGTTCCTCCGGGGGTAGCGCCCACTTTGGGCGCGCCGACGCTTGGGCGGCCGACGTCCGCCGCCGACCATTCACGTCCCGCCGGCTTCGGCACCTGACGGTACCGAGCACGCCACGGAGCGGCTCTGGGGGTAGCGGCCGACCTTGGGTGGCCGACGAACCAGCGAGGACGCCGGCGATCCGACCGCGGGCGGTGGAGGGCGTGTGACCGAGGTGACCGAGACTCCCGCCTTGCCGGGCCTCGAGGCCGAGGGGGAGGAAGACGAC
>JAQBHE010000519.1:0-8530 GCA_032128015.1 Holophagae bacterium | reverse complement strand
GCACCGCATCGAGGGTCTCGCCGACCACTCGGTCGAGGCCCTCATAGAGCTGGGGGATCAGGTCGGCGTAGGGAGCGTCGCGCTCGGCGTCGTAGCCCGGGTGCTCGGGATCGCGCGCTCGCCACATCAGGTGGCTGATCTGGTCGACGTTTCCAAAGTAGTAGAAGAGCAAGCCACCGTCATCCTCGAGGAAGCGCCCGAGCACCCACGGGTACTGGTCGATGACCTCGCTGCCGGCGTTGTGCGCCTGGGCCAGAAACTCAGCGGGCTCGAAGACACCCTCGGTGAGCGTCTTGGTGTCTTCGGGCATGCCTTCGGTGTAGAAGCGGCCGGTGGCTCGGGCAAGGTCGGCGGCGAACGATTTCGGGTGCGACACCGGCATCGCTGGCGCCATCGGATCGATGTCGATCGGGGTGACATAAAGCTCGAGCTCGGGCACCAGCGCCCGCAGGTACATACGGCAGATTCCGTGCAAGGCCTGGGTCGGGATCATCTTGAACTCGACCTCGAGCCAAGGACTCCACTCGCCGATCCCGAGCACCACTTGCTGATCGCCGAGCTCGATCGAGACACCGGTGCGCTCGGGGTCGAGGTTGACCGTGAACGGGGCGGTGAGCGGTGTCTTCTCGATCAAGAACGGATTGTCGGGGCCGTGGAGCTCGGTCTCGACGACATCGTCGAAGATGTCGACCTCGTACACTGCGCCGCCCGACATCTCCTGGCCGGCGAAGGCGAACAGCTCCGAGGTGTAAAATGAGAAGGTGCCGTCGGTGCCCAAGAGGTCGCTGGTGCCCATGCCGCTGAGCTCTTGCGAGGCCAGGCCCGAGGGCGGGAAGTTCGCCGGCATGCGCATGATCGTGGTCGCGATACCGTGATCCTCGAGGACTTTCCAGAACGGCGTGCCGCGTCGCAACGAGACCAGCTGGGCGCTCGCCAGCGGAAACTGGTACTTGCCGAGCTCGAGCATCCGACTCGCGCCTTCGGCCTTGGCGGTCGACGCGAACGGCACCAGAGTGTCGGGATCGCGGTGCAGGAAGTCGAAGATGCCGTGGCCACCGGCATCCATGCCGGTGATGAAGTCCGACCATGCCACCGGGCTCTGCGGCGGGATCGACGTCTCGAGCTCGGCAAACGCGCCGGACTCGGCGAGGCGGGCAAGGTTGGGAAGCCGGCCCTCGGCGATCAGCTCGCGGGTGAGCTGCAGGTCCATGCCGTCGAATCCCAAGATCACCACCCGCGGGCCGTTGGTCTCGTCACCGCCGCAAGCGAGCGCGACCAACAGTGCGACCAATAGCGCCGCGATGGCGACCAGCGTCCGGGCGCGCCGCCGCAGGCGCACAGGCGCGCTCACCCGGCGGCCGCCAGCGGAGGTCCAGCCCCCAGCGTGGCGCCGGCGAGGGTCGCGGCGTCGAACAACGACCGACCCTCCATGTGCGCCGGCGCCTCGAGCCCAAACAGCTGGAGGGCGGTGGGCGCGATATCGAGCAACGACGGGTGCTCGAGGTCGATCTTGCGGTTGCAGAAGAACACTCCAGGAACCAGCCGCGGGTCGATGCAGTGGTCACCGCTCCAGGCCTTGGTGTTGTCCTCGAAGAGCGGACCGTCGACGATTCCGATCGCGCAGTCCCACGACGTCCGGTAGCCGTCGTTGTAGCCGATCACGAAGTCGGGCGCGTTCTCGGTGTAGGGACCGTTGTAGATCTTGGCCGTGTCGAAGGCGTCGTTGATCCCGATCGCGTCCTTCTCCTGGTCGCGCAGTTGATGGAGTCCGGCGATGATCTCGGCCTTGAGCGCCTCGGCCTCCGCACCCGGTTGGACGATGCCCTGGGCCTCGCGGCCGGCGAGGTTGAGGAACATGCCCGACAGGCCGAGAGCGTAGGCGCGGGTCTTCGACCAGTCGACTCCCTGGAGGAACTCTTCGCGGCCGCTCGCGTCCTCGCGCAGGGTCAGATAGCCGTGGCGCTGCAGCCAGGCGTTGAGGTTGACGCCGCGGCGGAAGGATGCAAAGCCGTGGTCGGAGAGCACCATCAGGAGATCGCCGTCGCGGAGCTTGTCGAGCACCCGCCCGAGCAGCCGGTCGTTGTGGGCGTAGAGCTCGGCGATGGCATCGCGGTGGGTCGCCTGCTCGCGACCCTTGGCCGCGGGGTGGCCATTCTCGAGGTAGCGCCAGAACATGTGCTGGATGCGGTCGGTGCCGTCGAACACGCACACCAGGCTGCCGCGACGCAAGCGGTCGAGGGCGGCGAAGAACATCTCCTGGCGCTCGCGGTCGATGTCGTACGACTGCTCGAGGAAGATGCCGTCGTCGGTCACCCCCTCGTTGAGCGCCCAGGTGTCTTCCGCGAGTCCGAGGGTCGAGAACGCTCCGATCTTCTTGTTCAGGTAGGGCGCGTAGTACGACGGGTGGGAGACCGGCATTGCCGGCTTGTCCGGGCTGATGTTGATCGGCGACAGATAGAGCGAGAAGTGGTCGCCGGCTTCGGTGACCAGCATCCGGGTGATGCCGTGCACCTTGATCCCCGGCGCGGCGCGAAACGGCAAGTCGATCCAGCCGGTGAGCTTGCCGGTCTCGAGCTCGTGCTCTTCGCCGGCGAGCGTCACCGTGACCCGATTCGCGGCGCGGTCGAGCGTGAGCGTCATCGGTAGGCGCAGCGGCGCGCCCGAAACCAGAAAGGTGTTCTCGGGTCCCTCGATCGCGGTCTCGAAGCGGTCGCTGGTCGCGCCGTCGAGCTCGACCCGTTGGCCGCCCTCCTGGAACTTCTGATCGCTCTTGCGAGTGGTGAAGAGCAGGAACGTCCCCTGGGTGCCGAGCAGATCCGGGACGCACATCGCCGCGAGCTGGGCGCCGTAGAACTTGTCGGGCGGGAAGGTGATCGGCACCCGCAGCACCGTGCTCCAGATCTTGCGCTCGCCGAGCAGGGTCCAGAACGGCTTCGACTTGCGGAGCAATCGGAGCTCCGGCTTGTGCAGCGGAATCCGGAATCGCCCTAACTTCCAGAAGCGCTCGAGCTTGCCGACGTAAGTCGACGACAGCTTGGGCAGATAGCTGCGCAGGTCGCGGTCGAGGAAATCGAAGATGTTGTGCTTGCCGGGGTTGGTGCCGGTCGAGAAAGACGACCACGCCACCGGCGACAACGACGGGTAGGTGGTCGCGATCCGGTGATAACACCCAGCGGCGGCGAGGCGTTGGAAGTTCGGGAGCTTGCCTTCGGCCAGGAAGCGGTCGGTGAGCTTGGGATCCTGGCCGTCGAGACCGACCACGATCAGTCGCCGGATGTGGGCGGTCGGCGGTTTCTTGCGCCGCAGGATCCTCCAGGCGGTGCGAAACGGCCAGATCAGCAGCGACGCCACCGCGATGATGATCGTGGTGAACAGCACCATGAACGACGACAGCAGCGCGAAACCCGCTCCCGGACCGATGTACGCCGCCGCCGGCGCTGCCACCCAGAGGCCGAGCAGCACCAGCCAGACGATCGATCGGCGAAGCGGGCGGCGGTGCGACAAGGCGGTGATCGTGGAGGTCATGGCGGGCTGCAAGCGACCGGGCGCGCCGAACGGGCGGTGGGGCGCCGGGAGGAACGGGTCGTGCGCCGGGCTCGGCGCAGTGTACGGCGGGGTCCGGGGAAGTTCAAGACGAGCGACCCGGTGTTGGCGCCGGCTGGTAGAATCAGCCCAACATCTTTGATTCCAAACGCAGCAGGAGGTTCGGCGATGAGCAACCCTGCCCAAGGATACGAGGACTACATGGTCCCGGTGCTGTTCGGCCCCTGGGCCACGGTCCTGATCGAGCACGCCAAGCCCGTGGCCGGCGATCGAGTGCTTGACCTGGCCTGCGGCACCGGAGTCGTCGCTCGCCAAGTGGCGCCGCGACTCCAAGGGAACGGGACATTGGTGGGACTCGATCTCAACCCGGCGATGCTCGACGTGGCTCGCGCGTCTTCCGGGGACCTGGCCATCGAATGGCGCCAGGGTCGAGCCGAGGCCCTGGCCTTCGACGACGGCGCTTTCGACCTCGTTTTGTGTCAGTTCGGCTTGATGTTCTTCGCCGACCGCGGCGTGGCGCTCACCGAGAGTCGACGAGTGCTTGGCGAGCGAGGTCGCATCGCGCTCAGTGTCTGGCAGGGTCTCGACCGCCACCCCTTCTACGACCAGCTCCATCGGGTGATCGAGCAGCGCATCGGGGTGTCCGCGCTTGCGGACATCTTCTCGCTCGGTGGCGAAGCCGAGCTGCGATCGCTACTCGAAGGCGCCGGTTTCGAGCGCCCTCGCATCGAAGCGCGAACGATGACCGCGCGCTTTCCGAGCCCCGAGGCGTTTCTCGCGGGAGAGATCGCGGTCGACACCGCCGCGATCCCGTCGATGCAGCACCTGGACGATGCGGCACGGCAAGAAGTTGTCGCCGCGATCAGCGGCGACATGGAGGTGGCGCTGCGCGAGGTGACCTCATATGAGCACGTCGTGCTGCCGTTTCACGGCCTGGTAGCGACAGCGTCGCGGTGAGCCGTCCGCGCGACGACCTCACCAGACGGATTGTGCTTGAATATCGGCCCGGCCGTTGGCCGCCCGAGGTAACACGACATGTCCTCGCTATCCCAGCTCTATCACCGCCTGCGCTTCGGCGACCCAGTAGTCGTGGTCTCCGGCCTTCCACGATCGGGAACTTCGATGGCGATGAAGATGCTCGAGGCCGGCGGTCTGCCGCTGGTGACCGACGGCGAGCGAACCGCCGACGAGGACAACCCGCGCGGCTACTTCGAGGACGAGCGGGTCAAAGACCTTGCCGAGACACCGGATCGGCGGTGGCTGCGTGATGCCCGGGGCAAGGGCGTCAAGGTGATCTCGTTCCTGCTCAAGGACCTGCCGATGGACAACCGCTACCGGGTGATCCTGATGCAGCGCGATCTCGACGAGGTGCTGCAGTCCCAGCGCACCATGCTCGAACGTCGCGGCGAGACCCAGGAGACCGAGGACGAACGGATGCGTGAGCTGTGGCGGGACCACCTGTGGCGGGTGCGCTACCTGCTGCGCACGCGCTCCAACTTCGAACACCTCGAGCTCGCATATCGCGAGGTCGTCGAGGCGCCGGGCGATGCGGCGCGGCGCGTCGCGACGTTCGTCGGCGGCGATCTCGATGTCGCGCTCGACGTCGAGCGCATGACCGCGGTGGTCGACCGCAGCCTCTACCGCAACCGCGCTTGATGATTCCAGGGCTCCGGGACCGCCTCGAACGCGGTCTCAGCGAGCATCCCTTCGAAGCGCCTTGGTGGCTGTGCGGTCCGCACGCCCAGACGATCTGGAGTCCGTTGTTCCGACGCCAGCGGCAGCTCACCTTCGAGCTCGAGAATCTGGCTACCCCGGACGCCGACGAGCTCCGGCTCCACACTCGGCCGGGGGAGCCGGGCACACCGCACGTGCTGCTGCTCCACGGACTCGAGGGCTCGTTGCGCTCGAACTACACCACCGGACTCGCTCGCGCTCTCGGAGCGGCGGGCTGGGGCGTGCGGGTGCTCGAGTTTCGCTCCTGTGGCGGATCGCTCAACCGAGCGACGCGCTTCTACCACTCGGGTGAGACCACCGACCTCGACTTCGTGGTCGACGAGCTGGTCCGCCGCGAACCGGGGCGACCGCTGTTCCTCTGCGGGTTCTCGCTGGGCGGCAACGTGGTCGCGAAGTGGCTGGGCGAGCAGGCGGACGACGCGCCCGCCGAGGTAGTCGGCGGTGCGGCGATCAGCCCGCCGTTCGACTTGACCCTGAGCGGCCCGGCGATCGACCGAGCGCTCGGCGGGCTGTACGTCCGCCGGTTCCTGCGCTCGCTGATTCCGAAGGCGCTGGAGAAGGCCGATCGCTATCCCGGTCTGCTCGACATCGAGGCGGTGCGGCGCTGCCGGAACTTCGAGGATTTCGACACCCACGTCACCGCTCGCCTCCACGGCTTCGAGGACGCCCACGACTATTGGCGGCGGTCGGGCTGCGGCCAGTTTCTCGCTTACGTTCGTCGTCCGCTGCTCTTGATCGCCGCCGCGGACGACCCGTTCAACCCCGAGGCGGGTCTGCCGCGGAACGCCGGGGCGACCAACTCCTGTCTTTTCTCTTGCTTTCCGCGTCGCGGTGGCCATGTCGGGTTCGTCAGCGGCCGGCCATGGCGCACCCACCACTGGGCCGAGGACCAAGTGGCGCGCTTCTTCGGGCTTCTTCACGGGCTCGCGGACCCGGCGAAGGGCGCCCTGACGCGGGCCGTGCGCTAGGCTGGCAGCGACCCACTCGAGGAGGCAATGACAATGCGAATCTTTCAGCCTAGGCGTTTCTTGATGGTTCTGGTTCTCGTCGTGGGAGCGGAGACCTTGGGTGCCCAGCCGCCGCGGCTGCCGCCGCCAGAAGACACCGTGACCGTCAGCGGCTCCGCCACGGTTCGCGCGGCCCCCGATCGCGCTCTGGTATCGATCACCGCGGAATCCCGGGCGAAGCGCCCGCGCGAGGCGCAGGAACAGAACGCACGCGCCATGACCGGAGCGCGCGAGGCGATCGCCGCAGCCGGCATCCCCGACTCCGCGCTGCGGACGACCCAGATTCACCTCGGCCCCGAGTTCGACTGGGTAGACGGCCAGCAGCGGTTGCGCGGGTATTTGGCTCGGAACACCATCGAGGTTCGAGTCGACAAACTCGGCGATCTCGGCGGCTTGCTCGACGCGGTGGTCGGCGCCGGCGCCACGTCGATCTCGGGAATCGCCTTCGACCTCGCCGACCGTGAGGCGCTCGAGCGCCAGGCGTTGACGTCTGCGGTGCGCAACGCCCGGGCTCGCGCCGAAGCGATGGCTGCGGGCGCCGGTCGCGAGATCGCCCACATCGTGCGCATCGAGGACGGCGCCCGTGCCGCCGCCCCGGAGCCGCGGATGTACGCGATGGCAAGGGTCCAAATGGAGTCGGTCGAGACCCCGGTCGCGCCCGGTGAGCTCGAGATCACGGCCAGCGTGACGCTCACCGCGGCGCTCAAGTAGCCTCAAGTAGGGTCCGAGACAGCGCGGCGAATTTGATACCGTCGCGGCCGCCATGAGCGATACCGATTCCGTGTCCAATACGACCGAAACCAGCCTCAACCGGCGAGTGGCCCAGGCGCGCGCCGCGCTCGACCAGCACGTGCGCGAGATCGTCGATTGGCACTTCGACCCCGCCACCGGCACCCCGTTCTGGCTCGAGTTCGTGAACAAGCTCGACTTCGACCCGCGGCGCGACGTCCGCACGTTCGCCGACCTTGCGCGGTTTCCGCAATTCCAAGACGAGTGGTTGCGCGGCGGCCCGGTGCGGCGCTGGGTTCCCAAGGCCTACGCCGATCGTCCGGTGTACGTCTTCGAGACCGGCGGCACTACCGGTATTCCCAAGAGCCGGGTGGCGATCGGCGACTTCCGCACCGACTACGAGATGTTCAGCGCCACGCTTCCCGACGAGTTCTTTCCTCCGGGGGCGAACTGGCTGATGCTCGGGCCTTCGGGGCCGCGCCGGCTACGGCTGGCGGTTGAACACCTGTGCCAGTTCCGCGGCGGCGTCTGCTTCTGTGTCGACCTCGATCCGCGTTGGGTGATCAAGCTGATCAAGAAGGGCTGGACCGAGCACCTCGAGGCCTACAAACGCCACGTCATCGACCAGGCGATCACGATCTTGAGCGCCGGTCACGACATCAAGGCGATGTTCGCGACCCCCAAGTTGCTCGAAGGTCTTTGCATCGCGCTCGAGGAGAAGGGCACGACCCTGCGCGAGCAAGGAGTGCTCGGGATCTTCTCGGGCGGCACCGAGTTCACCCCTCAATGGACACGGTTCGCGGTCGAGGAGCTGCTCGACGGCGTCTACATGACCCCGACCTACGGCAACACCCTGATGGGCTTGGCCGCCTCGCGCCCGGTGACCGCCGCCGAGGGCTACAAGATCAGCTACTACGGCCCGCAACCGCGGGCGGTGCTCGAGGTCGTCGACCCCGACGACGCCGATCGGGTGGTCGGCTACGGCGAGACCGGGCGAGTGAAGCTCACGACGCTCACCCGCGAGCTTTTCGTCCCGGGCTTCCTCGAGCGCGACGAGGGCGAGCGCGAGTCGCCGTACGAGAAGTACCCGTGGGACGGGGTCAGCGGAGTGCGGCCGTTCGCGCGTTTGGCGGCGTCGACCACGGTCGGCGTCTACTGAATCCCGTCCCTCCCGGTCCTTCCGGGACCCCTCCCATCCCTCCTCAGCGAGGACCCACCGATGATCGAGATTCCCGCCCTGCGTTGGGGCAAGCCCTACACCTCGCTCGAGACCCAGAGTGTCGTTCACTTCGAGACCGGCGAGGAGCTGGCACGAGTGAGCTTGGCCAACCCTGGGATCATCCAGCGCGATCTTCGCCAGATGGCGCGGGCGCGCGAGGTGCTGCGCGAGATCCCGAGCGACGAGTTGATCGCGATGGTCAAGCGTGCCGCCGAGCTCTACATGACCGCCGAGCTGCCGCTCGGCAATGGCACTCAGAGTCCCGATGACTTCGTGCGCTACCAGTCGGCGACCACGG
>JAQBHE010000518.1:0-2941 GCA_032128015.1 Holophagae bacterium | reverse complement strand
CTGGGAGCCCGTTGAGAGTCTCGAACCCCGCCATCGAGAACTTGACCTGCGAAATCAAGTTCCGGGGTTCAAGACTTCTAGCGACGTCTCTAGGCACTCGCTCAGAGGCGGGCGATCCCGACAGCGATGAATCCCAGGGCGCTGGCCCAGACGGCGCATGACACCAGGTCGGCGACCATGAAGCGCCTGGGGCTGAGTTGGCCGACGCCCGCCGTGAACGGCACCACCGAGCGGATCGGTGGCACCAATCGGCCGACCAGGATCGCGCCGCTGCCGTAGCGCTCGATCAATTGATGGGAGCGCAGGAGCCTGCGCTTGGCCCGTGCCGGCAGCCGGCTCGTGAGCGGCGCCGAAAGACCGCGGCCGAGGAAGTAGCTGAGGTGGTCGCCGCACAAGGCGCCGATCGCCGCCGCGATCGCAACCGGCACCGCTTCCAGGGCGCCGCCGGAGATGGCGCCAGCGGTAACGGAGAGCAGGAGCAGGCTGGTGGTGAACAGGCCCGCGATCACCAGGCCTTCCCAGAAGGCGAGGAGGCCGATCACCAGGAGCAAGAGAACCGGGCGATCGTGGAGCGGCTCGAGTACGTTGGTCAGCCAGGTCAGGAGGTCGGTCATCGCAGGGCTGCCAGGGTCCGAGGACAATCCTCGGCGAGTCGGGCTTCGTTTCGCGGATCGGTCACCTGAGTCTAGCTCCGAGGCCGGCGACGGCCCGCGATCATTGACCGCGGATTAGCGCGTACCCCGCCGCCATCACCGCCAAGTCTGCGATGGCGTGCGCGATCCAGGGCGCGAGCAGCGACCCGCCGCGCAAGTACAACCGACCCCAGACCCAGCCGGCGCCAGCGACCGCGATGCTGGCGACCACCGCCGCCGCCGGAGCGCTGGCGGGGAGCGCAAAGCAGGTCACGATGACCACGTGGTGAGACGCGAAGGCGAGTGCGGCGATTCCCAGCGCTCGGGATTCGGAGATCCAGCGAGCGAGGCAGCCGAGGACGAAGCCGCGCCAGTAGTACTCCTCGAGCAGCGAGTGGCCGAGGCTGAGGGCAAGGGCGAGCGTGAGGTAGGCGATCGGGGTGTCGATTCCCATGCCGCGAGTCTTGGCAGCGACCTCCGTTCCCAGCGCCCCGGCGAGCGGACCATCGCGCAGCACCAGGAACGCGATCGCCACCAACGCCGCTGCGGCGAGACCCGCGACGGTCCCGGTCCGCGCTTCCCCAGCGCAGGAGCGAGTCCGCCGGCGGCGAATCGTCGCCCACAGCCCGACCGGCAGCAGCGGCAGGGCGAATTGGATCGCCTTGGCCGCGAGGTAAGCGTGCGGCGCCGCTGGGTGGCCGTCGAGGGCCACGAAGTAGGCCAGCGCGGCCAGAGTCGGCAGCGTGATCGCGACCGCGACGAGGGTCAACTGGACAGGAGTCGGCTGGGGATTGGGCATCGAGAAAGCCTGCGCGAGGGGTTGCCCGCTCCACGCTACCAGGGTCGGTGGCGCGGCCAGTCGCGGCATCCGCTGTCGCGTCGGCTGGCGACTCGGCTTGATGGGACCGCGGCTTCGGGCGAGAATCGGTTGTTCGCCGCCAGACAGTCGCCGCTGACCGGAGCGGACCGATTGCCGGGATAGGGTCTCGGGCGGGTTCCCGTTGGCAACCAAGGAGAGTGCAGAGGCCATGGAGTCCGAGGTCCCCGTCCCGCATCTAGCGACCGCAAGCGACCGCGGCGCGCCGCTGGCGCTGACCGTGCTGGTGCCGGTGCTCGACGAGCAGGACACCGTCGCCGAGCTTGCGCGGCGGGTCGCCGAGGTAGTCGACCGCGCCGGGATCTCGACCGAGATCGTGTTCGTCGACGACGGTTCGCGCGACGCCACCGCCGAGCGGGTGCGGGTCGCGCGCGAGCTCGACCCACGGGTCAAGCTGGTGCGCTTCCGCCGCAACTTCGGCAAGGCGGCGGCTCTGTCGGCCGGATTCGAACACAGTCGCGGCGCGGTGATCATCACCATGGATGGCGACCTCCAGGACGACCCCGTGGAGATTCCGCGGTTCCTGGCCATGCTGGAGTCGCAGGGCCTCGACCTGGTCAGCGGTTGGAAGCGCAATCGCCGCGACCCGATCACCAAACGCTGGCCCTCGAGGCTCTTCAACTGGGTGACCCGGTGGGTCGCCCAGGTCGACCTCCACGACTTCAACTGTGGCTTCAAGGCCTATCGCCGCGAAGTGCTCGACCAGGTCGCGATCTACGGCGAGCTCCATCGCTACATTCCGGTGCTCGCCAGCCGTCGAGGATTCCGGATCGGCGAGCTCGAGGTGAACCATCACCCGCGGCGGTTCGGCAAGTCGAAGTACGGTTGGGACCGCCTGTACAAGGGGCTGCTCGACCTGATCACCGTGCTGTTCATCACCCGCTACACCCGGCGCCCGCTGCACTTGTTCGGCACCTTGGGACTGTTCTCGGTACTCGGCGGGTTCGTCATCTGCGCTTACTTGGCGGTGGGCTGGTTCTCGGGCGACAGTCTGTCGAATCGCCCGCTGCTGCTGCTCGGGATCTTGCTGCTGTTGCTCGGCATCCAGCTGCTGACCACCGGTTTGCTCGGGGAGATGATCACGTTCAAGAACTTCGCGCGCACCGACAGCTATTCGGTCCGGGAATGGCTGGACTGAGCGACGCCACCGGCGAGCGTCGGGCGGTCGACGACAAGAAACGCCCGGCTCGCCGCTTCCTGTTCCTCACCCAGACCTTCCCGCGTCACCGCGACGACACCGCCGGGCCGTTCGTCCGCGAGTTGGCGCGCGCCCTGGTGCGCGGCGGCGACCGGGTCACGGCACTGATCCCTCATGCTCGAGGCGTGGCGTCGGCGTGGTCGGACGACGGCATCGAGGTCCGCAGCTTCCGCTACGCCCCGGTGGCGCTCGAGGTCATCGGCTACAGCCGGAGCCTGCGCGCCGATGACGACG
>JAQBHE010000517.1:0-3985 GCA_032128015.1 Holophagae bacterium | reverse complement strand
GTTGGCGAGCTGACTGATCGCCTGGCGGTGCCCCGCGAAGCGCTGGTGTCCCAGGGCACGCGCTACCTGGTCTGGGTCGTCGACGGCGAAGGCAAGGTACAGCCGCGACCGGTGGTTCCGGGGCGCTACCTTCCCGATGTGGTCGAGGTCCGCGAGGGGCTCGAGGTCGGCGAGCAAGTGGTGGTGGCCGGTCACCAGAAGCTGCGCCCGGGAGCGGGAGTGGCGCCGAGTCCTTGGCAGCGCACGGCGAACCCCAACCTCGAGCGCGGGGAGCGCTTCGGGGACGACTGCGGGGACGACGCGCCATGAGTCCCGCCATGAGTCCCGCCATGAATCGCGCCGGCGCGAGAAGCGGAGGACGGCGATGACTCTGTCGAGCCTGTCAATCCGGCGACCGGTGCTCGCTACCGTTGCCAACCTGCTGATCGTGGTCCTGGGGCTCGCTGCCTGGCGCAACCTGCCGGTGCGCGAGTACCCCGACATCGACATCCCGGTGGTCTCGATCACCACCACCTACTTGGGGGCGTCGCCTCAGACCATCGAGGCCACGGTCACCGAGCCGATCGAGCAGGCGCTGGGCGGCATCGAAGACATCCGTTCGATCAGCTCGACCAGCGCCTTCAGCGTCAGTCAGATCAACATCGAGTTTCAGGGCGGCCGCGACATCGACCTCGCCGCCAACGATGTCACCAACGGCATCCAACGCGCCTTTGGCCAGCTCCCTCAAGAGGTCGAGACCCCGATCGTGTCGAAGGCGTCGGCGGGTGGTTCGGGCGCGATCATGTGGATCACCCTCTTCGGCGACGACTACTCACCGGAAGACAAGACCGATGTCGCCGAGCGGCTGGTGAAGACACCGTTGCAACTGCTGCCGGGAGTGGCGCGGGTGATGATCGGCGGCGAGCGGCGCTACGCCATGCGAATCTGGCTCGACCCGGCGAAGATGGCCGCGCGCGGGGTCGAGGCGACCGACATCCGGCGCGCGGTCCGCGGCAACAACCTCCAAGTTCCGGCCGGCGAGATTCAGGGCGAGGGCCGCAAGTTCACGCTCAACATCGACGCCAAGATCTCCGATCCCCGAGTCTACGAGCGCTTGGTGATTCGACGCGACGGTGATCAAGCGGTGCGGATCGAGGACGTCGGCTGGGTCGAGCTGGGTTCGGCGAACTACAACACGATCACCCGCGCCAACGGGCGGCCGACCGTCGGCATCGGCATCATCCCGCTGTCGACCGCCAACGAGATGGAAGTCGCGGCGGCGGTGCGCCGGGCGTTGCCCGGGGTCGAGGCGACGCTACCGGATGGCATGGAGCTGTTCATCGGTCCCGACAACACAATCTTCGTGGCCGAGTCATTGAAAGAGGCGTGGCGGACGCTATTGATCGTGTTCGGCCTGGTGATGCTGGTCAACCTGGTGTTCTTGCGCTCGGTGGTGACGACGTTGATCTCGAGCGTTGCGATTCCGATCTCGTTGATCGGCACCCTGGCAGTGATGTTCGTGCTCGGCTTCTCGATCAATGTGCTCACGGTGCTCGGTCTGATCCTCGCGATCGGGATGCTGGTCGACGATTCGATCGTGGTGCTCGAGAACGTCTACCGCCGCCAGGAGCTCGGCGAGACGCCTCGTCGCGCCGCTTTCAACGGCTCGCGCGAAGTTGCGTTCCCGGTGATCGCGACCAGCGCCGCGGTGATCGCGGTGCTGGTGCCGCTCGCAAGTGTCTCGGGCAACACCGGGCGGCTGTTCCGCGAGTTCGCGTGGACGATGGCGGCGGCGGTCGCGATCTCGACCTTGGTGGCGCTGACCCTGGTGCCGATGGCTTGCGCCCTGTACCTGCGGTTGCGCCGCGAGCACGGCATCGTCTATCGGGGGATCGACCTCGTGCTCAACGGTATCGCGCGGTTCTATGCGCGCACCCTCGGTTGGTCGCTGCGCCACCGCTGGGTGATGGCGATCTTTCTGATCGCCACCGTCGCGGGTGTCTGGCAGCTGTTTCGGACCACCCCGACCACCCTGGTGCCGATCGAGGATCGCGGCACCTTCATGACCATGCTGCGCGCGCCCCAGGGCTCGACCGCGGCCTACACCGATCGGGCGCTCCAGCAGGTCGAAAAGGAGATCCTGGCCCTGCCCGAGCTCCACGGCACCTTCATGGCGGTGGCGATGGGTTTCGGCGGTCCGGCCGACACCGCGAGCGGTTTGGCTTTCGTTCGGCTCAAGGACTGGGACCAGCGCACGCGATCGCAGCAAGAGATCGTCGCCCAGTTGTTCCCCAAGTTCATGGCGATTCCCGAAGCGCTGGTATTCCCGATCAACCCGCCGTCGATGGGGCAGAACTCGCGCAACGCTGACATCCAGTTGGCGATCCGCAGCTCGAGCGCCGATCTCGACGAGTTCCAGCAGGTGAGCCTCGCGCTCCAAGAACGCATGCGGGCGATTCCCGGCCTGCTCAACATCGATTCCGACCTGCGCTTCGAGAACCCCCAAGTCGACGTCAGCATCGATCGCGAGCGGACCTCCGACTTGGGTCTCTCCGCAGACGCGGTGGCCGATTCGCTGCGGCTATTGGTCTCCGAGGGGCCGAGCGACGAGTTCGTGCTGCGCAACAAACAGTACGACGTGGTGATGTCGCTGGCGCCGCGCTACCGCAGCTTCCCCGAACAGCTCGACGAGATCCACGTGCGCACTGCGCTCGGAACCATGGTGCCGATGTCGTCGGTGGTCACCGCGACCCCCACCACCGCGCCCGCGACGCTGAACCACTACGACCTCCAGCGCTCCGCGACCGTCACCGCGAACCTGGCACCCAACGCCACCTTGGGCGCCACCCTGCCGCCGGTGCTGGACGCGGCCGCCGACCTGCTGCCGGCCGGCTTTAGCATCGCCCTCGGCGGGGTGTCGCGCGAGTTCGTCGACTCGGCGGGCGCGATCTATGTCACCTTTGCCGTCGCGCTGCTGATCATCTACCTGGTGTTGGCGGCCCAGTTCGAAAGCTTCCTGCACCCGTTCACGGTGATGCTATCGGTGCCGCTCGCCTGTCTCGGCGCGCTTGCCACCCTCCAGCTCCTGGGTCACACCCTCAATATCTACAGCAGTATCGGCATCGTCCTGCTGGTCGGCCTGGTGACCAAGAACTCGATCTTGCTGGTCGACTTCGCGAACCAGGAGCGCGCGCGCGGTACCGACCTGCTGCCGGCGCTGCTGGCCGCCGGCCGCATCCGCTTCCGGCCGATCCTGATGACCAGCATGACTTCGATCCTGGGCGCGATCCCGCTCGCCATCGCGGTCGGCGCCGGCGCCGAGAGCCGGCGACCGATCGGCGCCGCGGTGGTCGGTGGCCTGGTGTTCTCGACCGTGTTCACCCTGGTGGTGATCCCGGCGATCCACGTCTTCGTGGTGCGCTTCGGCGAGCGGATCGGACTCAACACGATCCCACCGCTGATCGAGCTCGACCTCGAGCTCGACGACGAAGACGAGTCCACCGAGCTGCCGGTCGCCGGACTGGTGCCGGGGACCTGAGCGCTGGGGCGACGGCGCGGGTCTGGGATCGAACTAGGAAAACGGAGGAGTACTGGTGATGAAGGTCGATTCTGGATTGAACTGCGGGTTGCACCAGGTGGCGGATCGGGTGCGGGTCCTCGAGGCGCGGGGCTATGACGCGGCGCTGTCGGTCGAGACTTCTCACGATCCGTTCCTGCCGCTGCTGATCGCTGCCGAGCACAGCGAGCGGATCCAGCTCATGACCTCGATCGCGGTGGCGTTCGCGCGCAGCCCGATGAATCTTGCCCAGCTTGGTCACGACTTGAACGCCTACTCGAAGGGCCGGTTCATCCTCGGACTCGGCTCGCAGATCAAGCCCCACATCACCAAGCGCTTCAGCATGCCGTGGTCGCACCCGGCGGCGCGCATGCGCGAGATGATCCTCGCTACCCGCGCCATCTGGGACACCTGGTACACGAAGAAGCCACTCGACTTCCGCGGCGAGTT
>JAQBHE010000516.1:0-3139 GCA_032128015.1 Holophagae bacterium | reverse complement strand
ACGCCAGTTCCGGGTCCTTGTTCGACAGCCAGGAGTGCAGGAGCTCGGTGATCCGCCGCGCCTTGGTGAAGACGATGGTCTTGAGACCGGCGCGAACGCAGCGGATCAACAACTGGAGCGCGGTGGTGTAGGGACTGGTCGACGGCTGGATGAGCAGAAAGTGACGGCCTTCGCGCGGCGCCCCGGACTCGCTGACCGAAACGAACTCGCGGCCGGTGAGTCGGTGCGCAAACTCGGGGGCGTTGGCGGCGGTCGCCGACGACGCGATCAGCGCCGGCCGCGCGCCATGGCGCTCGCACAGCCGGAGCAGGCGTTGCAGCACGTGGTAGAAGTGACAGCCGAAGATCCCGCGATAGGTGTGGAGCTCGTCGAGGACGATCCAGCGCAAGCTCGCAAACAGCGGCGACCACGAAGCGGCGTGACCGAGGAACCCGAAGTGCGCCATGTCCGGGTTCGAGATCAGCACCCGCGGCGGCTCGGCGCGCAGCTTCTCGCGGAGCTTCCTCGGGGTATCGCCGTCGTAGATCGCGGCACCGTCGCGCTCGATGTCGAGGCCGGCGTGAGCGGCCAGTTGGTTGAGCTTGCCGCGTTGGTCCTGGCCCAGCGCCTTGAGCGGGAACAGGAACAGCGCTCGCCCCGGTCCGCCGCGCAGCGCTTCTTCGAGGATCGGCAGCTGGAAAACCAGCGACTTGCCCGATGCGGTGGGAGTGGTCACCAAGACGTCGGCCATCCGTCGCGCGGCGTCCAGGCCCGCGACCTGGTGGCTCCACAGCCGCGTGATGCCCTGACTGGCGAGGGCTCCCACCAGCGGCCCCGGGAGTGCGGACGACAGCTCGGCGAACTGGCTCGGGTGCGCCGGCAGGTAGGCGCGGTGGACGATCTGCGGCGCGAGCTCGCCATCGCCGGCGATCTCGTCGACGAGGCTGTGGAGCAGGATCGAGACCGCGGTCATTCCAAGGTGTCCGCGTTCGATCGTAGCAAGCGGTTGGGTGGCTATTCGTCGGGCGACGGTTCGCCCGCGCGGTCCTCTTCTTCCGACTCCTTCGCCCGCCCTTCGCGGCGCAGCGCCGCGAGCAGCAGGTACTCGATCTGGCCGTTCACGCTCCGCAGCTCGTCCGAGGCCCAGCGAGTGATCGCCGCGTAGACCTTGGGGTCGAGGCGGAGCGCGAAGGCCTTCCTCGTGGCCACGGTTCAGGTCAGTTGTGGAGGGTGCCGGTGTTGATCACCGGCTGGGTGTGGCGGTCGCTGCACAGCACCACCAGCAGGTTGCTGACCATCGCGGCCTTGCGCTCTTCGTCGAGCTCGAGGACACCGTTGGCCTTCAGCATCTCGAGCGCGTGCTCGACCATTCCCACCGCGCCCTCGACGATCTTGCGGCGCGCCGCGACCACCGCGCTCGCTTGTTGGCGCTGGAGCATCGCCGCGGCGATCTCGGGGGCATAGGCGAGATGGCTGATCCGCGACTCGATGACTTCGACTCCCGCTTGTTCGAGGCGGTTATGGACCTCGCCTCGGAGCTCGTCGGAGATCTTGGCGGTGTGGCTCGAGAGCGAAACCTCTTGGTCTTCGTGGGCGTCGTAGGGGTAGCCGGTGGCGAGGTTGCGCACCGCCGATTCGCTCTGGACATGGACGAAGTCGATGTAGTCGTCGACGTTGAACAGCGCTTCGGCGGTGTCGACCACTCGCCACACCACCACTGCCGCGATCTCGATCGGGTTGCCGCGGCTGTCGTTGACCTTGAGCTTGCCGGTCTCGAAGTTGCGGGTGCGCACCGAGATCCGGTACTTGGTGAAGAACGGGTTGGCCCAGCGCAGCCCTGTGCCGTGGACCGAGCCCCGGTAGGCGCCGAACAGCTGCAGCACCCGCGCCTGGTTGGGGTGGACGGTGAACAGTCCGATCAGGCCCAAGAGCGCCAGCACCGCCAGCAACTGCAGGCCAATGGCTAGCGAGACGTAGACGACGCCGTAGTTGTTGTTGGCGAGGATTGCGATGAACAGGCTTTCCGCGGCGATCAAGATCGCGGCGAAGAGGAGCAGCATCGGCAGACCGGCGAGGGCGTTGGTTCGGGTTTCACGGATCATGGTTATCTCCTCTTAGATATCGTTATGATATCACTACGACATCACGAGGCGCAAGTTTCAGCCACAACTCGAGCTCGCGGGATATCCTCGGAACGTAGCGCCGAAGGTCGGCGCCGAAAAGCGGTGCCGAGCGGCGAGAGGGGTGGTGACGAGATGACCGTGACCGACTTCAAGATCGAATCGAGCGTTCGCGCGCGCGAGCTGATCGAGCTCGAGGACCGCTATGGCGCGCACAACTACGCGCCGCTCGACGTCGTCATCGACCGTGCCTCCGGGGTCTGGGTGTGGGACGTCGACGGCCGCCGCTACCTCGACGGTCTGGCCGCCTACTCGGCAGTCAACCAGGGCCACTGTCACCCCAAGATCGTCGAAGCCCTGGTCGCGCAGAGCCAACGTGTGGCGCTGACCTCGCGGGCGTTTCGCTCTTCCCAGCTCGGTCCCTTCTACCGCCAGCTGTGCGCGATCTCGGGGTACTCGCGGGTGCTACCGATGAACACCGGCGCCGAGGCGGTCGAGACCGCGATCAAGCTCGCCCGCAAGTGGGGCTACACCGAGAAGGGGATTGCCGAAGGCCAGGCGAAGATCCTGGTGTTCGACGGCAACTTCCACGGCCGTACCACCACCATCGTCGGCTTCTCGTCCGAGGCGGAGTACCGCGAGGGCTTCGGCCCGTACGCTCCGGGCTTCGAGCTGCTGCCGTTCGGCGACGCCGACGCGGTCGCTCGAGCGATGACCCCCGAGGTGGCGGCGATCCTGGTCGAGCCGATCCAGGGCGAAGCCGGCATCATCGTGCCCCCCGACGGCTTCCTGCGCCGGCTGCGCGAAATCTGCGACCAGCACCGGGCGCTGTTGATCGCCGACGAGATCCAATCGGGCCTCGGCCGCACCGGCAAGATGTTCGCTTGCGAGCACGAGAACGTTCGCCCGGACGTCGTGATCCTGGGCAAGGCGCTTTCGGGCGGGCTCTACCCGGTGTCGGTGGTGCTCGCCGACGACCCGGTCATGGGGGTGTTTCGGCCCGGCGATCATGGTTCGACATACGGCGGCAACCCGGTCGC
>JAQBHE010000515.1:0-3320 GCA_032128015.1 Holophagae bacterium | reverse complement strand
GCGATGATGTCGTCGATGTGGCAGACCGGAAATCCCTCGACATCGACACGCCGGCGCCAGGCATCGGCGAAGCGCTCGATGCCGTCTGGTGCGAATACGAGGTCGAGATCGAACGGCCCGGTCTTGATCTGGACGAAGTCTTTTCCGCTCTCGACTTGCGCGGCCTGACTCTCTTCGAGCGCGAAGCCGAGCTCCCGTAGCGCCGAGACGATCGCCCGCCCGTTCTCAGGGGTCTTGTCTACGAACAGATCGGCATCCTGGGTGGTGTCCGGGAACCCCAGCAGGATGGCGCCCGACTTGCCGAGGAAGAGATAGCGCACGCCGTGCCGGGCGAACGCGTCCCGGATCTCTTCAGCTTGGCGATACTCGAACGCGCCCATAGCCAAGCCAGTCCGGCAGGTTTTCCTCGCACCAGCGTCGATAGTCGGCGGTCGTTTCGAACGCTCGGAACGACGCGTCGTCGAGCACCGGCTTGTAGGTGTGGATGAAGGCGTAACGGAAACGGAGCGCCAACGGGCGGCGGGCGGCGGCTTCGAACTCGGCGAGCCACTCGGGCGGTGTCGTCACCGCGGCCTCGCCAGGCGGCTCCAACGACGTTGCACTCGGGCGACTCGCCATGGGCGCATTATAGGTTTCACGACAAGGACACTTCGCTCGATCGCACTTACCCGCCGCGACGAAGACGACGACCGTGCCCGCGTCCCCGAAGACGAACACTTCGAGGTCAGATCGTCGAGATCGCCAGGAGGGGCGACTCGGCTGGATTCAGTTCGCTGGTCCAAAGGCATACAGCCGCGACGCACCGCGCACGAACAGGCGACCGTCGCCGATTGCCGGCGAGGCCTCGATCGGCTCGTCGAGGTCGCCAACCGAGAGCGTCTTCCAGTCGCCCCGGGCCTCGACCACCGCGACCGCACCGCTGCTCGACGCCAGGTAGAGCCTGCCCGCGGAGGCGACCGGAGAGGGGAAGAACGGCTCGGTCGCGCCCTCGATCCGGGCGCGCTTGAGAACCGCCCCAGTGGCTGGGTCGTAGCTGGTCAGGATGCCTCCGTCCCTGACCAGAAACAGCACGTCGCGATAGAGGATCGGGGTCGCGATGTAGGGCAGTGTCTTCTGCTGTCGCCAGGCGATCGTGGCCGCGCCCTCGCCGATCGTGACCGCCACCAGACCATAGTCGGGACTCTGGAGACCGGCGACCTGGGTTTCGTACTCGTCGCGGCTCACGGCGCCGTCTCCATCCATGTCTAGCCAACGGAAGGCGCTCACGAGAGGCGACGCCGCCATCTCGGCCTCGCTCAGGCGCCCATCGCGATCGCGGTCGTCCTCGAACGTCGCCTCGACTGTTGGCAGCGGCGACTCGGCCTGATCTGGCGCCACCGCGAACGCTCGATTGCCCTCGATCACCGGGCTCGCGACCGGGGTGAAGCCGAAACCGGGCAAGCGCCAACGGCGCTCGCCGGTGCGCGGCGCATAGGCGTCGAGGAAGGTGGTGCCGAACACCAGGATCGACGCGTCGCCAGTCGCCGGCCGATGAACCACCGGAGTGGTCCAGCTCTCTGCGTGGACCTCGCGGTCGTGTCTCCAGACATCCTTGCCGGTCGCCGCGTCGACGCCGACGATGAACGGCTTGCGGCTCTGGTCGCATACCAGGATCAGCACCCCGGCCTCGAGGATCGGCGAGCTCACGACACCGTAGAAGCTCTCGAAAGGCGGCAATTCGCGACGCCAGAGCTCCGAGCCATCGAGGCTGTAGGCAACGAGACCGAACTCGGGGAAGAACGCGTAGACGGCTCGGCCGTCGCTCACCGGCGTCGCCGCCGTCGGCCCGGATTCGGGCGCTAGCTGATCGATGCGCAGACGAGGCACCGAGCGTCGCCACGACTCCTTGCCGGTGCGCGAATCGATCGCGACCGTCACCAGTCCTTCCCCAGCCAAGCCGGTCAGGAACACCTGGGCCCCGACGACGATCGGCGACGACTCGCCGGCGGGGACCGCGGTTCGCCACTGCGCCGTGTCGGCCGTGATCGAGGTCGGCAGCCCTTCGACCTCGGCGATGCCCGACCCATTGGGACCGCGAAACCGCAGCCAGTCGCTCGCTGTCGCCTCTGCAGCTCCCAAGCAGGCGATCGTGGTCGCCGCGATGGCCCAAGATCTCATCGTCATTCGTTCGACCCCCCAAGACGCGCAGCATACCTTCGAAGGCTAACGAGCGTTGGAGCACGCCATGGGACCACGATCCATGGAAACACCCGTCACCGGGGTGCCCGGGGTCACACCTCGATCGCAGCGAACTCGCCGTTCGCGCTCTCGAGCTCGACGCAATCGATGCCGCCGGCCTTCCCGACGGCCACGAGCGCGGAAGCGAAGCCTGCGTAGATCGCCTTTGCGACATCGGAGGGCGCGAGACTCGCGGGCCGGAAAGCGCCACCGCTGAACAGACACGTGCGCAGCACCGTCACCAGCTCGAGCCCGAGCTCTGGATGCACCGCAATCAGCCGCGCGTTGTAGTCCGCGATCACCGCGACGCAGTTCGCAGCGGTGCGGGTCACCGCGCCGAGGAACTCGGCGGCGTTCGCATAGGTCGGGGTGTGGCCGCTGTTGCCGTCGGGCGGAACTGCATAGACCAGCGCGTAGTTCCCCGGCTCGCCGTTCGGTGAGCGCCCCTTGGCGAAGATGTCGAGAAACACCGTCTCAGCGGGACAGATCCCGGTTCCAGGATCCGTGCTCGAGAGCACGACCGACACCAGACGGACCGGGCTGTCGCTCGAATAGCCCGTGCTCACCGGCTCGCCCGCCCGGGCGCTTGCGAGCGCGTCTTCGTGGATCTTCTGGTAGCGATCGGCGTCCGGTCCGATCTGGGCCTTGAAGGCTGCGTTGATCGTGCCGCCGCCGACGTACAGGCCGTTGTCGCCGGCGTCGACCGATGCCAGGGTGCCGCCGCTGTCGCCGCGGCTGCGGAAGATCGCGCTGTAGGAAGCGCCAGGTCGCGCCGGCCCCAGCAGCACGATCTCGACGGTGGTGTTGGGTAAGCGCATGGTGTTGTGAGAGGGAGGTTATCCGGGGAGGGCATCGCCGACGCTGCCTGCCCTGGGAACCCTCCGCGTCTCATCACAGCATTGCGTGCCGACGCCGAACCAGCGGCCGCGCGCGCGAAACCGATGCCGGCGCGCATTGGGACCCCTCCGGGGGTAGATGGGATGAGAAGGCCAACCTCCTAACGCAGTCGCCAAGAATGGTGCTGCAGGAAACGACGAGCTTGAGAGCTCAAAGGAGGTTGACCCATGAAGCAGCGTAGCAAGAGGAACGAAGAGCGGCGAGTG
>JAQBHE010000514.1:0-9614 GCA_032128015.1 Holophagae bacterium | reverse complement strand
GCATTGGCGTACGCCCCAACAACTCCTCACTCGGCCGCCCAAGGTCGGCCGCTACCCCCGGAAGGGACAAGACGACGGTGCCGGTCCGATCTGCCGGACAGGCGATTTCGATGCGTTGATGAGGCGGCGACGATTCCTACGGCGCAGGCTCCTAGCTCACTGCGTGCAAGTGGCGGGGCCAACGGCCGACCGGCTGCGTCCCGAAGCCGGCGCGGCAGAGCTGAGGAATGGCAGCGCTCGGTACCGCCTTGCTGAACAGGAAACCCTGGGCCAGATCGCAGCCTTCGTCGCGAAGGAACTCGAGCTGCCAAGGGGTCTCGACGCCCTCGGCCACGATCTCGAGCCCGAGGCTGCGGCCCATCGCGATGATCGCGCTCGCCACCGCGCGGTCTTGGCGGTGGGTCAACAGGTTGGCGACGAACGAGCGATCGATCTTCAGAAGGTGGAGCGGCAAGCGTCGCAGGTAGGCGAGGGCCGAGTAGCCGGTGCCGAAATCGTCGAGCGCCAAACGTACCCCCATCTTGTCGAGGCGACGGACCACTCGGTCGATCCGTTCGTCGTCATCGACCAGCAAACGTTCGGTGATCTCCAGGATCAGGCGATCGGGAGGCAGACCGCTCGAACCGAGGGCGGCGGCGACCGCCTCGAACAGGTCGCCGTCGAGCAGCTGGCGAGGCGAGACGTTGACCGCGAGTCGGAGCGGGTCGCCGGTCTCCGCAGACCATCGGCTGGCTTCACGGCATGCCACCTGAAGCACCCACGCCCCGATCTCGACGATCGAGCCGGTGTCCTCGGCGACCGGAACGAAGCGATCGGGCGGCACCGATCCGAGCTCCGGACTGGTCCAACGAAGCAGCGCCTCGGCGCCCATCACCCGGCCGTCGCATGGGGCCACCAACGGCTGGAAGTAGACCTCCAGTTGGTCTTCGGCAATCGCGCGACGCAGAGGCTCGGCGAGGCATAGGTCGCCCCGGCTCGAGCGGCCGGCGGCGGGAAATGAGAGGGGACCTTCCGGCAGGGTTGGTCCGAGTCGAAGTCGGCGGTTCGGCCGGTGCAGGCCGAGGAACGCGCCGCCGGCGAGGACCGCAAAGCTCACCAGGATCGCGGGCGAGCGAACGATCGGCGCCGGAGCCGAAACAACGGAGTACGTGTTTGCCAGAGGCTCGTCGCTGTAGGTTCCCCTGGTGGCGAGCGAGGAGATCGCGAATAGGCCGATCGCCAGCCCGCCGATGGTTGCGATTCGCTCCCCGAAAATGATGGCTGTCATCGTCTGGCTCCTGGTCGGGTGTCCGTGCTTGGCGGCCTGTCCGTCAGATGCCAGTTCCGAGCGAATCCTCCGGTGGACGCGCTACCGCAGCACGACCAGCGCGACCCGCCGGTTCCTGGCCCGCCCTTCGCGGGTGGCGTTGTCGGCGATCGGGGCGCTCTCGCCGTAGCTGATCACCGAGATGCGATGGAGCGGCACGCCCTTCTCCGAGTTGAGGTAGCGGCGCACGCTCTCTGCCCGCTGCTCGCCGAGCTCGAGGTTGTGGGCCTCATTGCCCGCGGAGTCGGTGTGCCCCTGGATCTCGATGTAGAGGTTCTGGTTGTCGGCGACCAGTTTGCCGGCAAAGTCGGAGAGTTCCACCCGGATCTGGTCGGTGAGGTCCGCGCGATCGAAGCCGAAGCCAGCGCGGTCGTCGGTGAGCACGGTTTCGGCGACGAACTTGCCCTCGGCGAGCTTGCCGGCGGCGATCGCTCGATCGAGCGCTTCTTTCGCGGTCTGGGACACCGCATCGACGTCAGCCGACAGGGTCTCGATCTCCTGTCCCTGGGTCCTGAGGTCGCCGCGAAGGTCGCCCACCTCTTCGTTCGAGCGCTCGACGTCGCTTCTGACGCCGGCGATGCGGTCCTCGATCTCGCCCTCAGCGGCGCTGATCTGATGGCGCACGAAGCCCTTGGTCGCGCAACCAAAGCTGGTGAGTAGCAGGACCGCCGCGGTGACCGTGCCAATCGTGCCGAAAGTGCTGCGATTTCTGTTCATCTCTGATATCTCCTCGCTGATGCAGGGATCGTCCGTTCCCGCGTCCCGAATCGGGCCGCCGGAGGATGCGTTCGCAAGGCCGATGCCAGCTCCGATGTCGCCGGATTCGGCTGCGGCGGCCGCCGGCGGCGGCAAGGAGTGCCGGGGAGCGCCGGCGGCCGGGAAAAGGTTGCCGGGTCCCGGCTCGACTACGGACGCCGGGGAGGGGCGAGGTCGATGCGCTTGAGCGCCTCGACCTGCTGGGCGAGCCGTGCGCGATCCTTGGCGAGGTCGCGATTCGACGACAGAAGCGCGAGGATCGCGCGGGCGGTGGGAGCGAGCGGGCTCGTCGGGTACGCGGTCACCAGCTGGCGAAGGTGCCGCGTCGCGGAGTCGACACTGCGCAACGGTCCTTCCGCAGCGAGGTGAATCGTCGCCAGCTGGAGCAGTGCGCGGTCGCCGGAGCTCGCGGCGCCTTCCGCGTTGAGCACTGCTCGATAGGCGTCGGCGGCGCGACGCGGGTCGCCCGCGAGCAGCAGCCGATCGGCGTTGGTGAGCAGCTCGGCCGCGGTCGGTCGTGGATCGGCCACCGGCGGATCCGGCCTCGTGACCTCGGGCTGCGCCTCGTTCGAAGTGACCTCCGGTGTCGGCATCGGCGGCGGCGCGTCAACGGGTGCGCGGTCGCGCGAGCTGGCGCAGCCGGCGGCGAGGACCCCGAGTAGGACCACTGCCCAGGATCGGTTCACGAGGCCTGCCTTCGGTAGTTGGCGCGCCTGGGCGCGGCATCGGCATCGCTCGCCGCAGCTTCGAACGCTTCTGGGCCGGTGAGCAGCGGCAGCAGGAGCACGAACGAGGCTCCGCTCGGTGCTTGATCCTCGGCCCAGATCTCGCCGCCGTGGCCGTCGACGATGGCGCGCGCGATCGCCAGGCCGAGTCCAGTGCCCTGGCTTCGCCTGTGAGTTTTCTGGGCGCGGTGGAAGCGATCGAAGATTCGTTCCTTGTCGGTGTCGCCGACTCCGGGGCCGTCGTCCCAGATCTCGACCGCCGCGTACGGAGGCGCGGTGCCTCCCGGCCAGCGCGGGTAGGCGTCCTTCACCTGACGGCCGCTGCGAAACGCCTGCGCCCGGACGCCGACCCGGCCGCCGGGCTTGCCGAACTGGAGCGCGTTGGTGAACACGTTGCGCAGGGCCTGGGTGAGCAGCGAGCGATCGGCGCGCACCGGCAGGCTAGCCGCCGGCAAGTCGATCGACACTTCGATCCGCCGCTGGGCGATCGCCGACTCGGATTCGGCGACGGTCGCTTGGCACACCTCGATCAGGTCGAGAGTCGCCAGGTCGAACTCTACCGCTCGCGCCTCCAGCCGGCCGAGGTCGAGCAGGTCGCCGATCATCCGCCGCAACCGCTCGCCCGATTCGAAGTTGAGGTCGAGCAGTCGGCGTTGGCTATCGGTCAGTGGGCCGGGCGAGCCGTCGAGGACCAGACGGGTGGTCTCCTGCATCGAGGCAAGCGGCGCTTTGAGGTCGTGGGAGACCCCGGCCACGACGTCCCGCTTGAGGCGCTCGAGCTCGCGCAATCGATCGGCCATGCGGTTGAAGTCGGACGACAGGGTTGCGATCTCGGAGCTGCCGGTCGCGGTCACCCGATGGCCGAAGTTGCCGTCGGCGACCTCGCGCGTGGCACGGGCGAGGGCCTGGAGCGGCCGTGCCACGGAGCGCGTGATCAAGGTCGAGGCGACCGCGGCCGCGCCGAGCCCGAGCAGTGCGGCGACCCAGGCGACCCGCTGGGCGCGGCCGGCAGCGGCAGCGCTGCTCTCAATCCGCCGCGCGGTCGATTCGCGGGTCGTGATCTCGAAGCGCGCGAGCCCTTGGCTGAGCTCCAGAAGCGCGACGCGGAGGAAGTGGCCGTCCGCGTCCTCGGGGGTCTCGGAGAGGACGCGGGGCTCGGCCGTCGCTGCGAAGACCGTGTAGCTCCGCCACGATGCCGCGAGGGCGTCGAGCGCTTGCTGCTCGAGGAGGGACAGCGCGAGCGCGTCGATCTCGGCGATCTCGACCCCAACCTCCCCGCGCACCCGATCGAGCGCGTTCGCATAGTCGCGATCGCGGAGAAGGACCAGCTTCTCGGTGAGCTCGGTCAGTCGCTCGAGGCGCGCTGCCACTTCCAGGCTGGCGCGTACTGCGGCGAGGTCGACGCCCGCGAGGTCGCGGTTGGTGGCGTGGAGCTGTCCGATGAGCAACAGCTGATGGATCACCACCGCTCCCAGCAACCCGAGGAGCAGCAAGAACCCGGCGACGATTCGGACCGCAAGGCGCATCTTCGGTGCGTTGCCCCCCGGCTACGGGCTTTCGAAACCGTAGCTCTTGAGTTTGTTGCGCACGGTCCGCACCGAGATCCCGAGCCGGCGCGCGGCTTCGCTCTTGTTGTTGCCGGTCTGCTCGAGGGTGCTCAAGATCAACCGCTTCTCGGCCTCGGCGAGCGGCGTGCCGGGATCGCTCTTTGCGGCTCTCGGCGCTCCGTCCGTTTGGTCGGCGAGGAACGGTGGCAGGTGGTGGACGTAGATCCAGCCGGTCTTCGCGAGGACCACGGCGCGCTCGATGACGTTGCGCAACTCGCGGACGTTGCCGGGCCACGAGTAGCGGCCGAGGACCTCGCGCACCTCGTCGCGCACTCCCTCGACCGCGGCGCCGTGCTTGTGGTTGCAAACCGCGATGAAATGCTGGGTGAGGAGCGGCAGATCGTCCAGGCGCTCGGTCAGGTCGGGCATGCGGATCTGGAACATGCTGAGTCGGTAGTAGAGATCGGAGCGCAGGAGCTGGGAGCGCACGGCCTCTTCGGGGTCACGGTTGGTCGCCGCGAGCAGTCGCACGTCGACCTGGATCTCGCGCTGAGAACCGAGTCGGCGCACCCGCCCGTCTTCGAGCACCCGCAGCAGTTTGGGCTGGAGTGCGGCCGGCATCTCCGAGATCTCGTCGAGGAACAGCGTGCCGCCGTCGGCGCGCTCGAAACACCCTTGAACGACACGATCGGCGCCGGTGAATGCCCCGCGCTCGTGACCGAAGACCTCGCTTTCCATCAGTTCGGCCGGGATCGCCGCGCTATTGATCGCCACGAATGGCCGCTCGGCGCGCCGGCTCAGCCGATGGAGGGCGCGCGCGGCGAGCTCTTTGCCGGTGCCGCTCGCCCCGGCGAGGAGCACCGGGGCATCGCTGGGCGCGACTTGGCGGATGTGCTCGTATAGCTCTCCCATCACCAAGGAGGCGCCCACCAGGCCGTCGAGCTGGGCGCTCTCGGTCGCGAGGTCGGCGGCGAGCGCCAGGGTCTGGCGGCGAGTGCCGAGATCGCGTTGGGCGGCGGCGATTGCGTGCTCGAGCTTCTGGTAGTCGAGCGGCTTGGTCAGGAAGTCGACCGCACCCTCCTTCATCGCCTCGACCGCGAGGTCGACCGATCCGTGAGCGGTGATCACCACCACCGCAACGTCGGGCCAGGTCCGGCGCAGCTCGGCAAGCAGCTCGAGCCCCGAGGTGTCCGGCAACATGACATCGGAGATGACGATGTCGGGTCGGCGCTCCGACCAGCGGCGCCTCGCCTCGGCGCCGTCGCTCGCGGTGTCGACGCGCAGGCCCCAGCCCTCGAGCCGGATCCGCAAGACTTCGAGCATCGCCGGCTCGTCGTCGACGACGAGCACCCCAAGTGGCGTCATCGGGACCGGCGCGCTGGTCGGCCTGGCGGTCGTCGTACCGGCCGGCCTGCCGGTGCTCGCACCGGCCGTTGCGCCGGCCTCAGCAGGACAGGCACTTCTGGTTGTTCTTCGAGCCGAGGAACTCGAGGAGCGCAATCGTCTCGAGGAACGGCTGCACCCGCTGCACCGGCCCGTTGGCCATGTCGGCAGTGGTCTGGCCCTTGCGGCTCAGGACCTGGACATCGGCGCCGTGGTAGACCAGGTAGAGCACCATCTCGTTGTCACCCCTCGAGGCGGCGTGGTGGAGCGGGGTGTATGCCTTCTCGTCGCGGACGTTGGGGTCGGCGCCGAGCTCTTCGACCAGATACCGCACGGTCGAAAGCCAAGCGTCTGGGACATGCTGGTGGGCGTGGGCCGAGAAGCGCTCGCCGTAGCCGGCGCCCGCGGCGGCATGGATCGGATAGAGCGCGGGTCCGCCGACTTCGACCGGCGGCACTCCCGAGAGATCCTCGGTCTCTTTCTCCTCGTCCTGGACGTTCTGGCCGCGCTTGCGCGGCGGCAGCTTCGAGGTCGCGATGCTGGGATCGGCGCCGCGGGCAACCAGCAGTCGCATCGCCTCGAGGTCGGTGGCGTAGGCGGCGCGCCAGAACGCCGTGGCGCCGGTCATGTCGACCAGGTGGTCGAAGTTGTACGACATGTACCAGAGATGGCGGGTGAGGCGAGCGTTGGGGTCGGCGCCAGCTTCGAGCAACGCCGTCATCAGATCGAGGTAGGTGGTGCGCTGCTGCTTGTAGGCGTTCTGTTGCGGGTAGCTCGCCTTGGGCGCCCAGCGGACGTTGAGCGCGGCGTGGAGCGGGGTGGCGCCGGCATCGCTCGCGATGTTGGGGTCGGCGCCGCGGTGGAGGAGATGCATCGCCAAGTCGAAGTGACCGTTGAGGGTGGCGATCAGCAGCGGGCTGGTGTGGTCGCCGGCGCTCACCTGGTTGATGTCGGCGCCGGCATCCAGCAGCACGTCGACCGCCTCGGCGTGGCCCTCTCGAGTGGCGTACAAGAGCGCGGTCAGGCCGCCGTGGCCACCGACCAGGTCGCCGTAGGTCGGCGGCTCGGGGGCCGGGCGCTCGAGCTCGTCGGCTTCGCTCGCCGCGGTTTCGGTCGATGGCGCGGGCTCTGTGGGAGCTACCGGCTCTGCGGACGCTGCCGCCTCCGAGGAAGCTGCCGGCTCTGCGGGTGCCGGCGGCTCTTCAAGCACTGGCGGCTCTACGGGCACTGGCGGCTCCCCGAGCGCTGCGACTTCGCCGCTGGCAGCGGCGGCCGTGGTTGCAGCGGGCTCGCTGGGCGTTGCGGGCGTCGCGGGCACTGCGGGCGCCGACGGTGCTGCACTCGCCTCCGGTTCGGGGCTCGATGCGGCCTCGCCCGGTGGTTGCTCTTGGCTCGGCTCGCTCGGTTCGCCCGGTTCGCCGGGTTCGGCCGGCTCGTCCTTCTTGGCCGCGGCCTCCTCCTCGACCTTTCGTAGCGCCGCCGCCTTCTTCTCGCGCAACTTGCGGGCCGCTTCCTCGGCCTTCTCGCGCTCGCGCACGTCGACCACCTTGGTCGCGATCGCGACGTCGGCGCGCGCCTCGAGCAGGATCGCGATCGCTTCGAGGTTGGCGCTCGACGCCGCGAACATCAACGGCGTCTGGCCCCACGCCTGCTCGCGGGAGTCCGGGTCGGCGCCGCCAGCGAGCAGGGCGGCGATGGTCGCGCGGTCGGCGGCCGCGGCCGCGAAGTGGAGCGGCCGCGCGCCGCCCGAAGTGGTCGCGGCCTCGACATCGGCGCCGCCGCCGAGCAAGGCGGTTACCACCGCGGCGTGGCTGGCCTGACTGGCGAGGTGGAGTGGTGTGTAGCGGCCGAGGCGGGTGCCAGCCTCGACGTGGGCGCCGGCGTAGAGCAGCATCCGAACCAGTTCGACATCACCGTGGCGAGCGGCCCAGTGGAGCGCCGAGAGACCGTCGCCCTGCGCCGCGTTGGGGTCGGCGCCGTCATGCAACAGTTGGCGCACGCTCTGTGCGTCCCCGCGCATCGCCGCGTCGGCGATCGCGGTGGCGTCGGCGCCGAAGGCCGGGCCAGACAGCCACAGCAGCGACAGCAGCCACAGCAGGGCCGTCAACGCCGACCCGAGCGTCCGCCACGCCGACGGCGGCGTCAAACCGGTGCGGTGTCGGGTCATTGGCCGGGTCTCCTGGGCTCGCCGGAGGGGGTGCCGTCTCACACCGACAGCGGCAAAGCGCCGGTGCTGTCGCCGAAGCGGGCGGTGTCGTCGATGCCCAGCCGATGGAGCAGGCTGAGCATCACGTTCGCCATCGGCGTGCCGTCGGGGGCGCGGAGGTGGAGGTTGCCTTCGAGCCGGCCGTTGGCGCCACCGACCACGAACATCGGGCAACGCCGGTGATTGTGGAGGTTGGGATCGCCCATCGGCGAGCCGTAGATCACCATCGTCTTCTCGAGCAGGTTGTGATCACCCTCGGTGATCTCTTGGAGCTTGCCGAGCAGGTACGGGACCATGCCGACGTGGAAGCGGTTGAGCCCCGCGAGCTCCTCGATCACTTCGTGCTTGTCGCCATGGTGAGACAGCGGGTGAAAGCCCTTCTCGATACCGCTCTCGGGATAGACCCGCGCCGAGGCGTCGCGCCCCAGCTTCAATGAGAACACTCGAGTGGTGTCCGAAGCGAATGCCAGCACTTGGAGGTCGAACATCAAGTGCACGTGCTCGGAGAACGAGTCGGGCACTCCCGCCGGGGCGTCGGGGATCGCGCGCGCCTCGCTGCCTCGATTGCGCTCTTCGATCTTCTGGATCCGGCGCTCGATCTCCCGGATGTTGGTCAGGTAGCGATCGAGACGAGCGCGGTCCTCGGGGCCGAACTCGTTCTGAAGCTGGGCGACTTCGCGGACGATCCAGTCGAGCACGCTGCGCTTGCTGCGCATCCGCGCCGCCCGTTGCTCGGGACTGCCGCCCGAGCCGAACAATCGATCGAAGACCGCGCGCGGGTCGCGGATCATCGGCAGCGGCTCGGTGGGCGACGCCCAGCTGATGGTGTCCGAGTAGACGCAGGCGTAGCCGTAGTCGCAGCCTCCAGCTTGGTCGACGTTCTCGATGCACATCTGCATCGACGGGATCGGCGTCGCTTGACCAAAGCGTTGGGCGTAGATCTGGTCGAGCGAGGTGCCGGCGGTGACGTCGGAGCCTTCGGTCTGCTTGGGGTGCGTCTGGGTCAGGAACACCGCGCTCGATCGGTAGTGGTCGCCGCCGATCTCGTCGGGCACGCAGGCCTCGGCCTGGCGAACGTCGGTGTTGCTGACGATCAAGAGTTGGTCGCGAAACGGCTCGAGCGGGGAGAGCGACGTCGGCCCGAGATCGAAGTCGCGACCGACCGCTGCCGGCGACCACAAGTTCTTCGAGGCGCCGTACTCGTTGCTGCCGGCGGCGCCATGGACCATCTCGATACACACCAGTCGCGTCGGGTCGGCCTCCGCGGCCGCCGGCTTGGTACGCGTCGCCCAGCCGATCGCCGGCACCATGGCGTCGAGGAAGGGCAGCGCGACGGCGGTGCCCATGCCGCGGAGCACGGTGCGTCTCGGGATCCGTTTCTTGGTGATCAACATCACGTGTTCTCCAGCCACTACTCTACCGCGGGCGTGTGAGATGGCGTTGGCTCATCCCCTCTTTGGGGTAGCGGCCGACCTTGGGCGGCCGAGAGCGACGGTGTTCGGTATCACCACTACCTCGGATCTTCGGACGCATTGGCACTTCCGTGCCCTTTCTGTACCGCCGCATCAACCGACCGTCTTGCTTCCGTGGGAGTGCCAATGGGTTCGAGGCATGCTTCCACGGCCGTCGGCCGCCCAAGCTCGGCCGCTACCCTCAGAGGGGTTGGGCGGACGCAGTCGGCGCTCCGGCCG
>JAQBHE010000513.1:0-3379 GCA_032128015.1 Holophagae bacterium | reverse complement strand
CCGCGCCTTCGGTGCGCAGCGGATAGCCGTAGATCCCGCCCTGCGGCCGCTCGGCGGCGGCGATCCGGCGATCGTCGGACGAGATGAATGCAAAGGATTCCGAAGCCAGCACATCGATGTCCTCGGCGCCCGGCGCGCCTTCGACCCGCAAGCAGTCGCCCAGCGCGACCGCTTCGAGCCGGCGGAACTGACCCGCCTCGGCCCACAGATAGAGCCCCCAGGCCCCGGCCGCGACGATCACCGCGAGCGCCGCGCTCAAAAACCAGCGAACGACCCGTCGCAACATCAGCCTGTCCCCCGCCTCGCCTCCGGTCGCCGGACCGTCATGCGAAATGCTCGGCGACCAGCTGCTGGACCCGTCGCAGGTCATCGCTGGCGTGAACCACGTTCGAGAGCAGACTCTGGTGACTTCTGCGCAGGCCCTCGACGTCACCCACGCGCAGCATCCGGGTCAGCTCGGTGACCGCCTTGCGTTGGCCTGGTCCGCCGCCCGGCTTCTCCGACTCGCGCTCGAGCAGCACCAATGCGAAGAACAGACCGTCCGAAAGCTCCGCGGCGCCGCGCCCCTGGCCCGCCGCCCGCTCGACGCTGGCCCGGCCAGGCTCCAACAAAGGAGCCGGAGAATCGTCGACGGCGCTACTCGCAGCGATCACCTTGGTCTCGCGCTCAGCGAGCTCACGCAGGAGCCCGCTCGACTCGTCAGACTCGTCGCGACCGGGAACGAACGGGAGAGCGCGCATCTGGCGGGTGAACCGCGAGAACAATCCAAACAGCTCGTTCTCGGACGCGAAGTTGCCGACTAGACGGGCCTCGCGGCCGACCACCAGGCTCTCGGTCTCCTGGAGGATGATGTGGGCGCGCGCCGACCGGTCGAGCTCGATCGACCGCGCCTTCACCTTCCAAGCCGTCAAGCTCCCCTGGATGTAGCAGACGTGCGCGCACTGCACCAAGACCGCTTCGACCTGGACGTGAGGCTCGATGCGGATCGAGCCCTGGAGCGATTCGATCGTGCCGTAGTTCCCGGAGTTCTGGATCACCAGATTGCCGGGAGTCCGGATCGACAGCTGGCCGTGGGCGTCGACCTGGATCTGCGTCCCCGCCGGGATGATCATGGTCGGCGCGCGGTCGACCGGTAGTTTCTTCGCCATCGCGCGTGACCCCCGAATCAGCGCCGAATGGTGCTCGGCAACGGCTCGAAGGAGCGGTTGTCCGGCGCCGACCGTGCTCGCACCAGCAGCTTCTCTTCGTCGCGCCAACGGTGATCGAGGATGTAGATGCGCGGGTCGACCGGCACAAACTGGTCGTGATCGTCGAGCCGCCGCACTTCGTAGTGTAGATGGGGACTGGTGCTCCAGCCGGTGCTTCCCACCGACCCCAGGCGATCGCCCTGGGAGACTCGCTGGCCCGACTTCACCTTGATCTCGCTGAGATGGCCGTAGAGCGTCACGAAACGCTCGCCGTTGCGTAGCGCCACGACGTTGCCGAGACGCCACCAGCTGACGCTTTGACGGGCGCTGTAGCGGCCGGCGAAGGTCACCAGGCCGTCGGCGGCGGCGTACACCGGGGTCCCCGATGTCGCCGCCAGGTCGATCCCGTTGTGGAACTCGTTGCTCTTGGTGAACGGGTTGCGACGGCCGCCGTAAGGGGAGGTCAAGACGAAGCTGTCACTGCGCAACGGCGACACCGCGGGGGTTGTCTGCACCTGGTCTTGGTGCATCTGCTCGAACAGCCGGATCTCGTCGAGGAACGTCTCGAGCACTTGCATCTGCTCGCGCACTCCGGCCTCGAGGCCGGCGGTCTGCGCCGCCGGCTCGCCGTAGCGAGACGCCGGCAGCGCGCGCGGCTCGAGCGGGAACCCACTCGCGCCGATCGACTCGTCGTGCTCGATGCCGTAGGCGAGATAGATCTTGTTCATCCGCAGTTGCAGATCGCCCGCGGCGCCGCCCAGCTGTTCGAAGCGGCCGCGCACCGACACCAGCCGCTCCAATAGCCTGGCTCGGGTCTCGACCATCGCCTCGTACTCACGATGGCTCAACAGCGCCTGGATCACCGGTGGCGCGATCCACAAACCGTGGCCGATGAAGCCCAAGAACAGCGTCGCCGCCAAGCCGATGGCCACCAGGTGGAGATCGGACAAGAACAGGTAGATCACCCCCCGCTGAATGGCCGCGGGGTGGATCTGGATCTCGAGCCGATGACCGGCCGCTCTCGGCGTCGGTCGCTGGTGCTTCATCGACGGCATCGACAGGGTCTCTCGGCGCGACACGGGCCACGGCGCTCAGGCCCAAAGCCCACCCGACAGAAGTATAGCGACCGATCCGCTGCGCAATCACAGCGGAACGAGGCGCTCGATCGCGGCCTCGTCGGCATGGCGACGAATCCGCGCGAGCAGCTCCGGGTGCACCGCCGGCGACGCCGCCACGATGTTGCCCGAGCGCAGAAACCCGTCGCCGCCGTCGAGGTCGGTGACCACGCCGCCGGCTTCGCGGATCAGCACCGCTCCTGCTGCGATGTCCCACGGCGCCAGCCGGAACTCGAAGAAGCCGTCGTAGATCCCGGCCGCGACGTAGGCGAGATCGAGCGCCGCCGACCCGCAGCGCCGGATCGAGCGCACGTCCAAGAACACGTCGCGGAACACCGCGAGGAAGGTGTCGAGTGCGGCGCGAGACCGAAACGGGAATCCGGTGGCGAGAAAGGCGTCGCCGAACTGCAGGTTCTCCGACACCCGCAACGGGCGCCCGTTCCAGCTCGCGGGCTCTCCGCGGGCGGCCTGAAAGCGATTGCCAGCTACCGGCTCGAGCACCACGCCAACGACCAGCTCGCCGCGCACCCGACACGCCACCGAGACGCTCCAGATCGGCAGTCCCTGCAGGAAGTTCATAGTGCCGTCGAGGGGGTCGATGATCCACTCGACGTCGGCCGGATCGTCGCGGTCAGACGACGGCGACGCGGTGGTGCCGTGAGTCCCGCCTTCTTCGGCGAGAATCGAGTGCTCGGGATAGTCGTCGCGGATTCGCCGCACGATCGCAGACTCGGCCTCGCGGTCGGCGCGCGACACCAGGTCGTTCTGCGCCTTCTTCTCCACCGTCACCCAACCGCGCGAGCCGGCGGCGTGGCGGGGGCCGCGCTCGCCGAAGTACGAGCGCAGCACTTCGGCCCCTTCCTCGGCCGCCGCGACCGCGGTCGTGAGCAGCGGTTGAAGGGAGGTGTCGCCGGTGGAAGCGACCATCAGCGTCCTACCACGCCCCGCCGTCGCCGGTTGCGGTGGCGCTGTGGCACGCCCTCGGCCGCCCAAGCTCGGCCGCTACCCCAAGAATCAAATCCCACCGCACCCTTGAGCCGGCACCCGGTGTCATCGCCCACGCCGCCTTGTCATCAC
>JAQBHE010000512.1:0-2555 GCA_032128015.1 Holophagae bacterium | reverse complement strand
GGCGCTGGTGGTCATGTACTTTGCCGGCGAGACCCTCAACATGCTGTCGCTGCTCGGCCTGATGATCTCGGTCGGGCTGTTGATCGACAACGCGGTGGTGGTGGCGGAGAACATCCACCGGATCCACCGCCAGGGCGGGGTCTCGCGCCGGCGGGCGGCGATCGACGGCGCGGGCGAGATCGCACTCGCGATCACCACCGCCACCTTGACCACCATGGTGGTGTTTCTGCCGGTGGCGCTGGTCGAGGGCCAGGGTCAGTTTTTTCTCCAGCGTCTGGCGATCCCGATCGCGGTGTCGCTCGCGGCGTCGCTGCTGGTGGCGTTGATCGTGGTGCCGCTGGCGGTCTACCTGACCCTGCCCGAGCGCGCCGCCGACACTTCGTCGCGCTTCCACCAAGGCCACCAGCGAGTCAACCGGGTGCTGCGCGGCCTGTACGAGGCCAGCTTCGGCCGGCTCAGTCGCGGCTACGCAGTGAGCCTCGGCTACTTCCTGCGCCGGCGTCTCGATCTGTTGCTGCTCCTCGTGGCGCTGTTCGCGGTCACCCAATGGGTGGCCAAGGGCCGCTTCGAGCTGGTGCCGATGTCGGACGAGGAGCGCAGTTTCTTCGAGATCAGCGTCGAGATGCCAACCAGCCTCAACTTCCAAGAGGCCGAGACCTGGTTTCGCAAGGCCGAGGACCGGATCGCCGCGATCAAGGACGAGCTCGATCTCGACTACTACATCCTGTTCCACCGCCGAAACTGGGGCCAGATCCAGGGAGCGGTCGCGTCCGAGCGCACCAACGAGCTCACCCCGCGCGAGATGACCGAACGGATCCTCGCGGCGCTGCCCGAAATGCCGGGCGCCAAGTTCCATACCGGCGACACCTCCGAGAACGAGAAAGAGGACGCGCTAGGGACCCAGGTCCTGACGCTCTACGGCGACAGCGCCGCGGTGCTCGAACAGGTCGCCTCCGAGCTCGAGGACCGCTTCGCGGCGGTTCCGGGCGTGTTGGGCGTCAAGCGTGCGCAGGAGCGCCAACCCAACGAACTGGCGCTGCTGCTCGATCGCGAGCGGCTGCAGCGCCAGGGGGTGAATCCCCAGGTGCTGGCCGGGATGGTCAGCTACGCGCTGCGCGGTCAGCCGTTGCCGCGGGTCTACCTTGGCGGTCGCGACATCCCGGTGCGGGTGCGTTTCGAGGAGGAGGATCGCCAGAGCCTCGCCGCGCTCGGCAACTTCTCGGTGCGCAACCAGGACGGCGAGGCGATCGCTCTCTCGTCTCTGGTCGAGGTCGTTCAGCTGCCGAGCGCGACCTCGGTGTTTCGGCGCAACAAGCAGACCGCGCGCCGCATCACTCTCGAGCTGGAAGGGGGGAAGGAGCAAGAGACGCGCCAGCGCCTGACCGCGCTGCGGGCGCGAATCGACCTCCCCGAGGGGGTGACCTTCGGCGCTCAGAGTCCGCGCGGATCGGAATCCGAAGACGCGCGCAACCTGCAGTTCGCGGCGGTGTTGTCGATCGTCTTCGTCTACCTTCTGATGGGATTCCTGTTCGAGAGCTTCCTCTTGCCGCTGTCGATTCTGGTGACCATTCCGCTTGCCAACCTCGGGGTCACCTGGATCCACATCTTGGCGCGCCGCGACATGGACTTCCTGGGCCTGGTCGGAGTGGTGATCCTGATCGGGGTGGTGGTCAACAACGGCATCGTGCTGCTCGACTACGTGCACCGGCTGCGCGGCGCCGGCCACGAGCGTCACGAGGCGCTGCTGCTCGCCACCGAGCGGCGGTTCCGGCCGATCATGATGACCGCCCTGACCACGGTGTGCGGCATGGTGCCGCTGGTCTTCGGCGGCACCAACCGGATCGGTCTGAGCTATACCAGCTTCGGCCTCACCCTGATCGGCGGTATGGTCACCGCCACCCTCTTGACGATGCTGGTGGTGCCGGTGTTCTACACCCTGTTCGAGGACCTGCGCTCGGCGTTCGGTCGAGCGGTGCAGACCGTGATGGGTGGTCGCGAAAGGGTCGCGCTGACGGTCGAGACCAAGGTTTAGCCGCCTCCGACGTTTTCCGGGGCCGCCCGCGGTCTCCGTTCGTGTTCCTAGCAACGCAGTGTTTGTAGCGACCACGGCGCTCGCTCGGTCGTTTTCTCGAATGCCCGTCCTCATCGACACCCACTGCCACCTCAATCTCGGAGAGCTGGCAGTCGATCCCGAGGCCTACTGGCGCCGAGCGAGAGATGCAGGTGTCGAGGCGATGGTGGTGATCGGCACCAACGCCGAGTCCTCGCTCGCTGCAGTGGAGCTCGCGCAGCAGCTCGACGGCGTGTGGGCGGCGGTCGGAGTGCATCCGAACGAGACCGCGGGTGCCGGCGACGACGCCTGTCAACAGATTGCCGCGCTTTTGGAGCGCGATCGCGTGGTCGCGGTCGTTGACCGATGTCGCGAGGGCCGCCAGCCCGTCCGCATCGAGTCCGACTGCGGCGGCCACTTCAAGGTCACTTCGGTCCGGATCGGCGATCACGATGGCTGCCCAGTCGGCCCCGGTTCCCGCCAGCAGCGCGTGACCGAGCTCGTC
>JAQBHE010000511.1:0-3070 GCA_032128015.1 Holophagae bacterium | reverse complement strand
AGACCGACCTCGGCGAGCAACTCCATCACTCGCGTGCGGCGGGTGGCGTCGTCGACCCCTTGGACCCACAGCACCATCTCGGCGTTCTCGTAGGCCGAGAGCACCGGCATCAGGTTGTAGGACTGGAAGACGAAGCCGATGCGGTCGCGGCGCAGCTCGCTGAGCTGCTTGCGGTTCATGGTGCCGAGCTCGTGGCCATCGAGTCGGAGCCGGCCCGAAGTCGGTTGATCGAGCGCGCCGACGAGGTTGAGCAGGGTGGTCTTGCCCGAGCCCGAAGGACCGCACAGCGCCATGAACTCTCCGGCAGCGATCTCGAGGTCGACACCACGCAGCGCCTCGACGTCGAGCTTGCCCTGACGATAGGTCTTGCGCACATCGTCGAGCTGGATGATCGGATCGGTCACTGAAGTCTCCTATGCCAACGGTCTCGCCTGCTAGACCAGCTGCAGGGTCTCGACGGGATGAACGCGACCCGCTTTCCACGCCGGGTAGATCCCCGACAGCACCACGGCCAGGAACGCGAACACGCCAATTAGTACCGCGTTCTTGGGGTAGATCCCGACCTTGAGCACGGTGGACATCGCGACGCCGGTGATCTCAGCGCCCTCGACGCCGGCCACCCCCGAGAGATCGATGCCGTTCGCTGATAGGTACGAGTACGGGAGCGCGGTCACCGCCGCTGCAAGCACCAGCCCGACGATCCCGAGCCAACAGCTCTCGAGCATCACCATCCGGAACAGCCGGCCGGGGCTCCAGCCGATCGCAAGCATGATTCCGAATTCGCGCACCCGCTCCATCACGCTCACGAACAGAGTGTTGAAGATGCCCGCGGCGACCAGGATTGCAATCAGGATCTCCATGAACAGGGCGCCCCCGACCTTGATCGCGATGAACCCGGAGAGCTCCGGGCGCACCCGATTCCAGGGCAGCACCACCACCGGTCCGCCGACTTCGGCCTGGAGCCGGTCGGCGACCCGATCGCTGCTGCGCTGATCCTCGAGAAACACCGCCAGCTGGGTAGCCTCGTCGGCGCCGTAGCCCACGAGCTTGCGCAGGGCGTCGATCGGCAGCAGGCAGAGACCGCCGTCGATGCTGAGTGCGCCCGTGCGCACCAATCCCTTGACCCGGGCCAGTCCGCTGGTGATCTCGCCCTCGCGGTCGGTCAAGGTATAGACGACCTTGTCGCCGAGCTCGGCGCCGAGGTTGGCCGCCAGGCGCTCGCCCAACAGGATTCCGCCCTCGTCGCCGCTTCGGAAAGCCTCGCCGGCGACCACGCCTTCGAGTACCGCCAGCGTCGTCGGGTCCTCGCGGGTTGGATCGTAGGCGATGAACCCGGCGCCGAAGCTCTCGCGCGCGGTATTGAGCATCACGCTGCCAACGATCCGCGGAGCGATCCGTTCGACCGCGACCGCGCGCTCGATCCGGCTGGTCAGCGCGTCCAGGTCCGAGATCGAGCGGGTGAGCGACGGCGCGTCCTGGTAGTCGGGGTGCTGGAGGGTGACGTGACCGCCGCCCATCCGGGCCGCGAGGTCGATCATCTCGGCCCAGTTGCGGTCCTGCATCGCGGTCATCAGCACCGCCATCATCACCCCGAACACGATCGAGCCGAGGGTGATCAGGGTGCGCCGGCGGTTGCGCCACAAGTTACGCCACGCCAGGTTGGCGAGCGACGGCGGTCGCGGCGGGCGTCCCGCCCCTGGGTCTCTTTGGCTCACCTATTGGTGCCTCATCGCCTTCACCGGATCGAGCCGCGAGGCCTTGATACCCGGGATGACGACCCCGAGGAGCACCAAGAACAGCAGCACCAGGATCGGTGTCGCCACCACTCGCGGCGAGATGACTCCGTACCACACCGCCTCGAGGCTCATGCCGCTCAGCGTGACGTCGGCGAGTCCCGCGAGGTTGAGCCCGTGGTCCCGCAGATAGATCAAGCCGGGTATCGCGAGAGTTCCCCCAATTGCGATCGCGACCAGCGCCTGGAGCATGCCTTCGATCACCACCAGTGCGAGCACGTGGCGCGGGCTGAGCCCGATCGCTTTGAGCACTCCGAGCTCGCGGATGCGCTCGAACACTGCCATCAACATGGCGTTGAGAACCAGGATCGCGATCACGATGTAGACGGTCGCAAACACCAGGATGATGATGCCGCGCGCTGAATCGAGCATGGTCGCGAGCATCGGCATCAGCTGACGCCAGGTCTGGGTCTCGTGGCCTGCGGCGACCATGCTGACGCGCTCGAGCGCTTGTTCGAGCGGGACGGCTTCCGGTCGGCGAAGGATCAGCTGGTGAGCACCGGCGGGCACCCCGAAGAGGGTGCGGAAGGATTCGGCGAGCATCAACACCGCACCGCGGTCGGTCCCCTCGCCGACGCTTCCGAGCACACCCCGGACGATGAACAGGTCATTCGCCATGCTGCCGTCGTAGGCCTGCGAGAGTGCTACGAGCTCGTCGCCGACGCGGATGTCGAGGGTACGCGCGAGCTGGCGGCCGAGGACCACACCTTGCGGATCACCCGCGTCCAGCCACACCCCTGCTTCGATTTCGTCGGCGATCGCGCTGACCCGAGCGTTGCTCTCGAGATCGAGGCCGCGAAACTGGGCGCCGGTGGCGGTGGTGTTGGAGGCCGCGAGACCGCCGGCGAGCAGATGCGCGGTGACCCGATAGCCCTCGGCTTCGAGGGTGGCCGCGATCGGCTCGGGGTCCTCGATCATGGTGTAGAGCGACGGTCGATCGCGATAGCCCTCGGCGTGCACCTGCAGGTCACCGAGCTCGATTTCGACGGCGTCACGCTCGAGGTCGCGGAGGAACCCTTCGAACACCGAGGAGTACAGAATCATCACCAGCAGCGCGAGAGTCATCGTCGCCACCGTCACCACGGTGCGCCGTGGCGTTCGCCACACGTTGCGCCAGGCGATCTGGAACAGTCTGGTCATCGGAGGGTTCGCGGCGCTCTACCGGCGTAGCGACTGGAGCGAGAACACGCTGTCGGCGACTTCGATGTCGATCTCGAGCTCACGGTAGAAGATCTCGGTGAACTCATCGGGCTCGTCGGCGGGCAAGACGCGCATCC
>JAQBHE010000510.1:0-8751 GCA_032128015.1 Holophagae bacterium | reverse complement strand
CCCGCTCCACGGCGGCGCCAACCAAAAAGTGATCGAGATGCTGGATCAGATCGCGGCAGAGCACGGGACCGCGGACAAGTTCCTCGCCCGCGCGAAGGACAAGAACGAGACGACCCGTCTCATGGGCTTCGGCCACCGCGTCTACAAGAGCTACGACCCGCGGGCGCGCATCCTGAAGGGCGCCTGCGAGACGGTGCTCAAGAAGGTGGGGGGGTCAAGCCAGCTTCTCGAGATCGCGATGCGCCTCGAGGAGATCGCGCTCTCGGGACCGCTCCACGGCGGCGCCAACCAGCAGGTCATCGAGATGCTGCGGATGATCCGCGCCAATGGCGGGAACTACCAGAAGTACGTCGACAAGGCCAAGGACCAGGACGATTCGTTCCGGCTGATGGGTTTCGGGCACCGGGTCTACAAGAACTTCGATCCGCGATCGCGGATCCTGAAAGCGGTGGCAGACGAGGTGCTGGAGGATCTGGGGGTCAGCGATCCGCTCCTCGAGATCGCCAAGAACCTCGAGGAGATCGCGTTGCGCGACGAGTTCTTCGTCGAGCGCAAGCTCTACCCCAACGTCGACTTCTACAGCGGCATCCTCTACCGTGCCATGGGAATCCCGACCAACATGTTCACGGTGATGTTCGCGCTCGGCCGACTCCCGGGGTGGCTCGCACACTGGAAGGAGATGGTCCAGGACCCCGACAGCCGGATCAACCGACCGCGGCAGATCTACACCGGTCATCAGGCGCGTTCCTACGTCGCCATCGGCAGCCGCTGAAGGGGCGCGGCGGTCCGCCGCGCCGGTCGTCCTCCGGCGCCGGCCAGTCCGCTGGCGTGGCCAGTCTGCTGGCCCAACGCTGGTCTACCGGCGCCGCCGGCTCCTCCGGCACCGGCCAGTCTGCTGGCCTAAGGCCAGTCCTCCGGCCCCCGCCAGTTCCTCTGGCGCAACGCCGGTCCTCCGGCGCGCTAGCGCCGAGACCGCGACACCAAACCGTGAATCCGTCCGCGGAGGTCGCGAAATCGCCGTGAGATTCGCGGCCAGCGCCGGAGCATGCGCCGAGTCGCGAGGTACAAGGAGTCGCTTGCCAACGACAGGATGGCGGCTCCCAAGATCAGCGGGATCACCTGCGGGACGATCGGCAACGCCAAGCCGATCAGGCCGAGGGCAACGAAGAAGCCGCCGACCACAAACAGGAACAGCCGAACGCCTCGCGGCAGCGGTTCGAGCCGGCGCCGGCGTGGCCTCGGCCTGGTCGGCGTCTCGGAGGGTGGGGGCTCGAGCACGGCGCAAGCAGGCGTCGGAGAGGCGGCGCGCGGCCTACTCGAAGCCGCGGAGCCGCTCGGCTCGCGCCACTCGATCGATGGCGATGATGTGAGCCGCACAGCGCAGGCTGACTGATCGAGTCTGGTGCTCCTCGAACACCTGGTCCCAGGCGCGCACCATTCGTTTTTCCAAGTCGCGGTTGACCCGCTCCTCTTCCCAGAAGAACTGCTGCAGGTTCTGCACCCATTCGAAATACGAAACGGTGACGCCGCCCGCGTTGGCGAGGATGTCGGGGATGACCATCACGCCGCGATCGTGCAGCGCGCGGTCGGCGGCGGGAGTGGTCGGGGCGTTCGCGCCCTCGACGACGACCTTCGCGCGCACCCGATCGGCGTTGTCGTCGTGGATGACGCCGCCGAGCGCCGCCGGGATCAGGAAGTCGCACTCGAGCGCCAGGAGCTCCTGGTTGGAGATCGCCTGGGCGTTCGGGAAGTCGGCGAGGCTGCCGTGCGCGGACTTGTGGGCGGCCAGCGCTTCGAGGTCGAGCCCGGCCGGGTCGTAGACGCCGCTGCGGCTGTCGGAGACTGCGATCACCGCGCCACCGGTCTCGGCGAACAGCCGTGCAGCGCAGGAGCCGACCTGGCCGAAGCCCTGGACCACGCATGTCGACACACTGGGGTCGATGCCGAGGTGCCGGGCGGCCTGCTTGAGGACGGTGACCGCGCCGCGGCCGGTGGCCGCGAACCGGCCTTGGGAGCCGCCCAACTCCACCGGCTTGCCGGTGACGATCGCGGGCGTGTAGCCGTTCTTGCGACCGTACTCGTCCATGATCCAGACCGTGGTCTGGGCGTTGGTGTACATGTCGGGGGCGGGGATGTCGCGGGTCGGTCCGAGGATGATCGAGATCCGTGAGATGAACTTGCGGGTGAGTCGTTCGAGCTCGCCTTGGCTCATCTCCCAGGGCACGCAAGCGATTCCACCCTTGGCGCCGCCGAACGGGATGTCGAGCAGCGCGGTCTTCCAGGTCATCAAGGCCGCGAGCGCTCGGATGCCTTCGATCGTGACCTCGGGGGTGGTAGCGGATGCCGCCCTTGTAGGGACCACGCGAGCCGTTGTGCTGGACGCGGTAACCGATGAACAGCTCGCCGCGGCCGTCGTCCATGCGGATCGGGACGTCGACCCGCATCTCGCGAAACGGAGTGCGCAGCAGCATCCTCGACTCCTGGTCGAGGTTCATGGTCTCGGCCGCGAGGTCGAACTGTTCGGAGGCGATCTGGAAGTCGGTGAGCGGTCGCAATGGTTCAGTCCTCGCGGCGATCGATGGAGAACGGGGCGGGCGGGCGTTCGACGGGGCGGCGAGCGCCAATCCCGATCCTTGATCATAGGCTGTCGGCGAAGCCGAGCGATACAATTCGGCGCGGATGGCGGTACCGGCGGAGCGCGAACGGTTTCGCGAGTTCGTGCGCATCCGTGGCCTGCGGATGACTGCGGAGCGGCTGACTCTGTTCGAGGAGATCTACGCCCAGCACGGCCATCTCGATGCCGAGCAGCTGCTGCTCTCGCTGCGGACGAGTGGTTCGAAGATCTCTCGCGCCACGGTGTATCGAAACCTCGAGCTGCTGGTCGAGTGCGGCTTGGTGCGCAAACACCGGCTGGGCGGCGGCCGCTGGGTCTACGAGCACCTCCATCGTGGCCAGCGCCATGACCACCTGGTGTGCCGGGTTTGCGGACGGGTCGCGGAATTCACCAGTCCCGGCATCGAAGCTCTGCAGCGCGAGATCTGCCGCGCTCATGGCTTCTCCGCCAGCGACCACAGCCTGCAGATCCTGGCGATCTGTAGTGATTGCGAACGCGGTGGTGCCCGCGAGCCGGCGCTCGACCAGGGTGGGTGAGCGGCGTGGCGCGGCGGTCGGTCGTTCAGGGGTCCCAGCGTTCCAAGGAACTCCACCCGCGCTGGGAGACCAGCGGCGCGCTCTGGCCGTCGCCGAGGAACCACTTGACCGCGGGTGCCGGGCGGACCGCTCCCAGGTAGAACTCGCCTTCTCGGCTTCCCAGGAGGAACAGGCTGACCGCGAGCGCCTCGGCATCGAGGGCGCGCTCGGCGACCGCCAGCACCGCGACTTTGTCGCGGACCGGCAGCCCGGTGACTTGGTGGAGATACGGCGCGAGATGTTCGGCGCCGCGTTCGATCGCCTCGTTCAGGGGCGAAGCCATCGCCAGAGCGCGGTTGCGGAGCAGCACCCTCTCGGTCGGCTGATCGCGGCCGGCGGTTGGGTCGACCGCCATCGGCCAGCCCCGCCCCGCGGGCCCGCCACCGAAGGCGCGGGTGACCCGGCCGATCTGAACCCAGCCGCTCTCGACCCCGAGCTTCTCGAGGACCTCGACCGCGTGGTCGACCGCGTAGCCGCGCTCGAATCCCCAGAGGTCGACCCCCGATCCGGCCCGGAGATCGGCGGTTTGCGCGACGCCGTCGACGGTCAGGCGGTCGCATCGGGCCGACACCACCGGGTCGGTGGCGGCGAGCTCGCGGTCGATCTCGCCCTCGCGGACCCCCCACGCCAGGTTCAGCGCCCGGCCTAGCGGTCCGTGAGCCTGGCGGGACCAAGCGCAATACTCGAGGGCGCGCGCGAGGACCACGAGGAGGTCGGGGTCCACGGGCACTGCGCCCTGGCCGGCGCGCTGGTTGAGGGTGCTTACCCCGCCGGCGAACGGCTGGACGCCAGCGCCGGACTCGAGAGCGGTGAGCTGCTCGATCCGCCGCGCCGCTTCGAGCGCGTCGGCGAGCGCGTCGCGGGTCGCCTCGGCGCTCGCGAGCGGTACGACCTCGATGTGTGCCGACGCGCCGAACAGTCGCGCGTCGAGCGCTTGACCTGCAGCTCCGGCGACCGCCGCGGCGACCGGCGCAGCGAGCGCGGCAACGAGCGCGACTGTGGCGCTGGTCGCGACCCGCGAGCGCGGCGTTCGCAGCTGCCCGCGCCTCATGCTTCCCGCAGTCGCACCCGCAGGAAGCGTCGCTTTCCGACCTTGAGCAGGTAGCCTTGGTCGCGCGCCGGCAGCTCGGCCTGGACGTCGAGTGCGCGTTCGCCGTCGATCGAGACCGCTCCTTGCTGGACCAGCCGGCGGGCGTCGGTCTTGCTCACGGCGAGACCGGTCGACGCGAGCAGCGAAACCAGCTGTTGGGCACCCACCATCTCCTCGCTCGCGATGTCGTCCGGCAGCCCGCCGCGGGCGAAGATGGTGTCGAACTCCGACTCCGCCGCCTGGGCCGCTGCGGCGCCGTGGAAGGCTTCGACGAGGGCGCGGGCGAGCCGCTGCTTGAGCGCCTTGGGGTGCTCGTCGCCGGCTTGGAGCCGACCGCGCAGGCGCTCGATCTCGGTGCTCTCGACATCGGTGAGGAGCAAGAACCAGTCCCACATCAAGGAGTCGGGGATCGACATCACCCGACCGTAGATCTCCCTCGGCTCGTCCTCGATCGCGATCGCGTTGCCAAGGCTCTTCGACATCTTCTCGACGCCGTCGATCCCGACCAGCAGCGGCACGGTGAGCACCACCTGCGGCTCCAGCCCGCGTTCGCGCATCAAGTCGCGCCCGACCAGCAAGTTGAAGATCTGGTCGTGGCCGCCGAGCTCGACATCGGCCTCGAGCGCGATCGAGTCGTAGCCCTGGACCAACGGGTAGAGGAGCTCGTGTAGGGAGATCGGTTGCTGGGTCTCGTAGCGAGTGCGGAAGTCGTCGCGTTCCATCATCCGGGCCAAGGTGTACGAACCGGCCAGTCGGATCAGCCCTTCGGTGCCCAGTTCGCCCAACCAGCGGCTGTTGAACTCGATCACCGTTGTCTCGGGGTCCAGGATGTGGAACACCTGGCGTTGATAGGTGCGGGCGTTGTCGTCGATCTGAGCCTGACTGAGTTGAGGGCGGGTCGATTTCCTGCCCGATGGATCGCCGATCAAGGCCGTGAAGTCGCCGACCAGGAACACCACCCGGTGGCCAAGGTCCTGGAAGTGCTTCATCTTGCGCAGCAGGACCGAATGGCCGAGGTGGAGATCGGCCGATGTGGGGTCGAACCCGGTCTTGACCAAGAGCGGCTTGCCGGAGCTTCGAGAGCGCTCCAGCTTGGCCGCCAGCTGGGCCTCGTCGACCAGGTCGACCGCGCCGCGGCGCAGCAGTCGCAGCTGGTCTTCGACGGGCGCAAAGGCAGCGGACATGGGCGCGCGAGCCTAGCAGAAGCACCAGCCGGGGCGGCGCTTCTTCACCGTGTCCATGCAGGGGTTGCCGACATCGCTTCGGAGCCGGGGTGGAGCTGGCCGCTCGCGACCACTCGGGCATCGCCGCACAACGCCCACGAGGTCGGCGCCTGGGGAGCGCCTCGGCCCTCGACGCGTAGCGGAAAGTTGCCGAGGGTCGTAACCTCGACCGGGAGTGCCAGCTCGGCGCGCGACAACCCGACCCAGGTCGCCGCCAGAACGCCGGTGCCGCAGGCCAGGGTCTCGGCTTCGACACCGCGTTCGAAGGTGCGGATCTCGAGGCGGTCCGGTGCGGCGAAGACCACGAAGTCAACATTGGTGCCCGCGGGGGCAAAGTGTCGATGCCAACGCAAGGCGCGGCCGCGTTCGCCGACACGGAGTCCAGCGAGACCGCCAGCGCGCGGCTCGACGAAGTGGGGCACGCCGATTGTGACCACGGCGCCCGACACCGTGCCGTCCAGCAGAGTGCCTCCCGATACGGAAGCGCCCGACCCAGAGGCGTCCAACGTAGAGCGGCCCTCGAGCGCGATGCACAGCGGTGTTGGCGGTGGCGGTAGCGGCACCTCGACCGCGATCAGATCATCGGCGCGGCGCTCGGCGTGGAGCAGTCCTGCGGCAGTGGCGATCTCGACTTGCCCGGCGGCCCAACCGAGCTCGAAGGCGAGTCGCGCCGCGCAGCGGGCACCGTTCAGGCACAAATCGGCGGGGCGGCCGTCGGCGTTCCAGTAAGACATCGCCACCCTGGCTTGGTCGCCCAGATGCCGGCGGTTCAGGGTGAACACGCCGTCGGCGCCGACCGAGGCGCCGCGTCGGCACCAGGCCGCCACTTGGGTGGACGTCGGATCCGTCTGCTCGACCAGGGCGAGGAAGTCATTGCCACCGCCGGACAGGCGATGGAACGGTCTCACGGAATGACCGCGACCACCTCGGCCCCCGGCTCTCCCTCGTTGTCGGCGGTGTCGACCGCGCTCACCCGGTAGCGGTAGGTCTGGCCGGACACCAGGCCGGAGTCCTGGTACTCGAGCGCCGCGATCGGCTCTTGGGTCAAGCGCCGGAACGGTTGAGAGCGGTCCTGGCGGTAGACATGGTAGCCGGCGGCATCGCCGCTCGGGCTCGCCTCGATCACCAGGCGGGCGCCGCCTGGGACCGGCAGCACGACCACGCTCGCCGGCGGGCTCGGGGGGAAACGGTCGAGGTATTCGAGCTCGATCTCGGCGGTCGCGTCCGACTCGACTTGCGGCTCGACGGCGACGATCGAACGCACGGTGTAAAAGTAACGCTCACCAAACTTCGCGCTCGAGTCGAGGAACTGGCGCGCGTCGGCGTCCAGGCGGGCCAATGGCGCCAAGTATCGGCGCTCGGTCGAGGCCCGCCGATAGACCTGAAAACCGAGCTCGCCGCCCCTCGGGACGAAGCGCAGCTCGATCCCCTCAGCACGCCCCGCGACCACCAAGTCGGTCGGCGGCGGCGGCGCCGCCGCAGTGACGATCGGCGCCAGGTTCGAGAAGTCGGAAGCCTCGCCGGTGGTGGCCACGGCCTTGACTGCGAAGACGTCGGCGACGCCGCTGCGACCGTCTTCGAGCGGCAGGCGAAGCTCGATCCGGGAGCCAACCACCGACCCTTCGAGCTCTGCCCCGCGGAGCACCAGCAGCCGCACCGCGCCGCGCGCGAACGCCAGGGGATCGATCGCGGCAAGGGCCGCGAGCGAGGTCCCAGGGCTGGTCCAACGCCAGACCTCGACGGTCTCGAGCCCGGGCAGGACGTCGCCGGCGCTGGTCGACTGCGGGTAGCCGAAGCGCAGCACCAACACCCGTCCCTGCTGGGCCACCGTCAGGTCCTGAGTGACCGCGGGGACGAAGCGCTGAGGCGGCAGAGGATCGCCTTGGTGGCCGCAGCCGAGAACGGTCGCGAGCAGCAAGATCGCTAGCAACGGTTTCGCGAGCGACAGCTTCGCTAGCAACGGTCGGGCTGTCGGGTGGCGGCGAGTGAGGCGCATCACAGATTGGGCCTTGAGGTGTCGGTCTACAGGATGTAGCGGCGGTCTACAGGATGAAGTGGCGGTCTACAGGATGTAGTGGCGGTCTACAGGATGTAGCGGCTGAGGTCGCGATCAGCGACGATGTCGGCGACCGCTCGTTCGACGTACTCGCGGTCGACGTGCAGCTCGACGCCGCGCATGTCCGGCGCCTCGAACGATACCTCTTCGAGAATCCGCTCCATCAAGGTGGCGAGCCGCCGGGCGCCGATGTTCTCGGTGCGCGCATTGACCTCCACCGCCAGACGCGCGATCTCGCGGACCGCGCCTTCGTCGAAATCGACCTTGACGCCTTCGGTGGCGAGCAGGTCCCGGTACTGGCGGGTGAGCGCCCCCTTGGGCTCGGTGAGGATGCGCACGAAGTCTTCCTCGTCGAGGGCGTCGAGCTCGACGCGGATCGGGAAGCGGCCCTGGAGCTCGGGGATCATGTCCGAGGGCTTGCTGACGTGGAAGGCGCCGGCGCCGATGAACAGGATGTGATCGGTGCGTACCAGGCCGTACTTGGTCGATACCGTGGTGCCCTCGACGACCGGCAGCAGATCGCGCTGGACTCCCTCGCGAGAAACATCGGGTCCGTGCCCACCTTCGCGACTGCAGATCTTGTCGAGCTCGTCGAGGAACAGGATGCCGCCGTTCTCCACCCGCCGCCGCGCTTCCTGGGCCACCTGCTGGCGGTCGATCAGTTTCTCGGCCTCCTGCTGCTCCAGGATCTCGCGGGCTTCACTGACGCGCATTTCTTTGCGCCGCTGGCGGTTGAACAACCCCGGAATCATGTCCTTGAGGTTGATTCCGACCTCTTCGACTCCCTGGGGCGTGATCATCTCGAAATGGGGCTGGCCGCTGTCCTCGACCATGATCTCGACCATCCGTTCGTCGAGGACACCGCGCTCCAGTTTGTGGCGGAACTTCTCCCGGGTCGCCGTCAGGTCGTCGCCTCCCGGCTCGCTGCTGGGGCCGCCGCCCGCCGGCACCAGCAGCTGCAGCAGTCGCTCTTCGGCGCGGCTCTTGGCCTCTTGCTGGATCGCCTCCCGGCGCTCGTCGCGGACCATCGCCACCGCGATCTCCACCAGGTCGCGGATCATCGACTCGACATCGCGCCCGACGTAGCCGACCTCGGTAAACTTGCTGGCCTCGATCTTGAGGAACGGCGCTCGCGCCAACCGGGACAGCCGGCGCGCGATCTCGGTCTTGCCGACACCGGTGGGACCGATCAT
>JAQBHE010000509.1:0-2539 GCA_032128015.1 Holophagae bacterium | reverse complement strand
AGCGGGATGACCCCCGACCGCTGGTTTACGTTCACGCTCGCCGAGCAACTCGGAAACGTGGGCAGTGAAGTCAGCCGAACGCTCAAGTGGAGATCCCGAAATCCCAAGATCGCCGAAGGCGCGATGGTGCGCGCCCTGGAGCTGATCGACCTCACTCTCGACGACCCGCGCCATCGCGCCTCGGTCGCTCGCCTGCGCGAGATCTGCAGGCTACGGGAAGTGCTGCTGGATTTTCTCGTGGGCCCCAACCAGTTCGGCTCGACCGAAGCGGGTACGCAACGCTACTTTGACGTTTTCGCTGCGGGCGCCGCAGCCCGCCGGCTACGGACGTGAAGGATCGGTCTCGGTCGCGACCGCTGGCGCCGGCTTCTCCTTGGTGCCCCAAGCGTCCGGGGTCGCATGCTTCTCGAACCACGCCTGCAGGTAGAGCTGCTGGCGCAGCTGGTTGCTGGGCCGGCGCCAGCCGTGAAACTCCTCGGGCACCCGGATCAGCAGGGTCTCTTTCTTGAGCACCTTGAGCGCCCGGTAGCGAGGCGGAATTCGAGATCTTCATCGTGAGCTCCGGGCGGCGTCCGCGGTGCCCACCCCCATCGGCCCTCGGCGGCCGACACATTCCCGTTCCCCCAGAATCGGACCAATCACGGATCGACCGTTCATTCCGCTGAATCCAAGGGACCTCGATATATCCAACCGATTGAATCGAGGCAAAAGGAGGGCCATGGTGAGCCGCTCGAAAGTCCTGGAGTCATTGAGAACACAGCCGCTGCTCGCTCGCGTCATGACATACTTGCCGGGGCCGCCAGTTGGCACTGGCCTTGCTCCTCGACTTTGCAAGCGTGCGCTGCCGCTCGCCGGAGGTGTTGTACCTGGACGGCTCGGCAGACCGGATTGACATGATTAACGACCGCTCCCGACAATGGCGTCCGGGAGTGGACTATCGATGCCGTTGCGGCATCGCTTGGAGAACAGATCCCATGACCCTTAGAAGAATCCTCACCCTGGCGCTTTTCACCAGCGTCGTCGTCATTGGCGCCGCCTGGGGCCAAGCGCAGCGCGGATCGATCACGGTCACCGTCACCGACGCATCGGGTAGCCCGATCCCAGGCGTGGCCGTGACCGCGCAATCTGAAGACACCCTGACTCGCCGCACTGCGATCACCGACGCCTCCGGCGGCGCGCTTCTATCCGCGCTCGACCCGGCCCGCAACTACAGCGTCACGGCTTCCCTCGATGGCTTCAGCCAAGGCCGCGCCGACGCCGCCACCGTGCGCGCCGGCCAGGCCACGGCCTTGGTCTTCCAGCTCTCGCCAACCTCTCTCGAAGAGGCCGTGCTCGTCACCTCCGAAGCTCCGCTGGTCGACATCAAGAGCGCGATCTCCGGCCAGGACATCACGCTCCAGCTAACCGAGTCGCTGCCGACGGCGCGCTCCTACCAGGACTACCTGCAGCTGGTCCCTGGTGTGCTGCCTTCACCGACCGGCAACCCCGCCTCCCGCTCGGGTCTCAACTACAGCGACATCGGCGGCACCATCGGCACTTCGAGCGACAACTTCTACTACTTCGAAGGCATCAACGTCACTGACAACGTGAGCGGCACTTTCGGCGCCAACCTCAATACCGAGATCATCCAGGAGCAGAGCGTGCTCACCGGCGGCCTGCCGGCCGAATACGCCGGCGCCACTGGCCTGGTCTCGAACGTCATCACCAAGAGCGGCGGCAACGCCTTCTCGGGCTCGGCCAACTACTATTTCCAGGATGACAGCCTGGCCGCCGACGACAAGCACGAGGAGAACGCCAGCTTCTCGACTTATGACACCGCCGCCACTCTGGGCGGCCCGATCTCCAGCGACAAAGCGTGGTTCTTCGCCAGCTATCGAAAACTCCAGCGCTCGGACGACGTTTCGACTCCCGACACCGGTAACTTCCTGCGTACTGTTGACCGCGCTTCCGATCAGCTCTTCGGCAAGGTCAGCTGGGCGATCAGCGATAGCGATCTGGTCAGCGTCGTCTACTTGAGCGACCCGACCGACATCAGTGGCCAGAACGACAACACTCTGTCGAACGCCCGCGATTTCGCTCAGGACCAGGGTGGCGATCGCTACACCGCGCGTTACTCGAGATTGTGGAGCGCTCTCTCGCTCGATCTCGGCTACAGCAAGCACGAGAGCGACCTCAACCGCTCACCCGCCATTAGCGAGATCCGCAACGATATCTCGTTCCGGGGTACCGACAGCCGCACCCAGGCCGAGGAGCAGCTCGGCGGCGAGGGCAACGTCAACTTCGAGACCCGGGGCACCGAGAGCATCAACGGATCGCTCGACTACTATCTGGATACTGCGGCCGCAGGCAGCCATACGATCAAGGCCGGCGTCGACTTGAGCCAGTACGACGACTTCAGGAACAACAACTTCTTCGATGGTGCTGCGTACACCTCGATCTCGAACCGCTACGCCGCATCGGGCGTCACCGCGGGCGAAGCCGCCGACTTCTCGCAGGTCCGCTTCGACCCGGACGCCACCAGCGACCTCAACGGCCTCAT
>JAQBHE010000508.1:0-7056 GCA_032128015.1 Holophagae bacterium | reverse complement strand
CCGCCCCGCCGGTCCCTGGACGCCGGTACGCCGGGGTCCGAGCCTCGGACAACCGTCGATTCCCCGTCAGCATCTCCGCACTGCTCACCGCCATCGAGCTCCAGCCATGGAATCGCCGATCGTTCGCTGCCGCGGCGTACGCGGTGCCACCACCGTCGAGGACGACAGCCGCGAAGCGGTGCTGCTCGGTACCGGCGAGCTGTTGTGGTACCTGATCGAGCGCAACCAGATCGTCGCCGACGACGTCGCGAGCGCGATCTTCACCGCCACCCCGGACCTGGTGGCGGAGTACCCGGCGCTCGCCGCGCGCAAGATGGGCTGGCACGATGTGGCGCTGTTGTGCGGGCCCGAGATGGCGGTGCCGAGCGGGGTGCCACGATGCATCCGGGTGCTCTTGCACTGGAACACCACGAAGAGCGCCCAAGAGATCCGTCACGTGTACATTCGAGGCGCACGGAACTTGCGACCCGACCAGAAGACCCTGCTCGAGCTCCCCGACGTTCCCGTTCCGCGCTTTGACCTCGATTGACCGAACAGCCTCTTCCCGGAGATCCCTTGATGAATCGCTACGGCATGTCCATCCCGTTCGACGTTTCTCTGCCCGACCACGAGCCGTTGATCAAGCAGATGGTCGACTGGGGCTATACCGACTTCTGGTCCTCGGAATCGAACGGCTCCGACGGTTTCACCCCGCTCGCCCTGGCCTCGGTGTGGGCGCCCAGCGCCCGACTCGGGATCGCGATCATCCCGGCCTACACCCGCGGCCCGGGGCTGATGGCGATGACCGTGGCGGCGATGGCGGAGGCGGCGCCGGGACGATTCGTGATGGGCCTCGGCACCTCGTCGAACGTCATCGTCGAGTCGTGGAACGACGTGCCGTTCGAACGCCCGTGGTACAAGGTGCGCGACATGGTGCGCTTTTTGCGCAAAGCTCTGGCCGGCGAGAAGGTAGATGAATCCTTCGACACCTTCAAGGTCCGCGGCTTCCGGCTCGCGCGCAAGCTCGAGCAGCCGCCGCCGATCCTGCTCGCGGCGTTACGCCAGGGGATGTTGCGTCTCGCGGGCCGCGAGGCCGACGGCGCGATCCTCAACTGGCTATCGGCCGAGGACGTCAAGACCGTGACCCCCTACGTCCACGAAGCCGGACCCGGCAAGGAGATCGCGGCGCGCATCTTCGTGTGCCCGACCGCCGATCGCGAGACCGCGCGCGGGATCGGCCGGCGGGCGATCGCCGCCTACTTGAACGTGCCGGTATACGCGAAGTTCCATGAATGGCTCGGTCGCGGCGACCAGCTGCGTCCGATGTGGGAGGCGTGGAAGGCCGGCGACCGCAAAGCGGCGCTCGAGCGCATCCCCGACCAGGTGGTCGACGACCTGGTGATCCACGGCGCGCCTGGCGAGTGCCGCGAGCACGTCTTACGCTACGTCGCGAATGGGGTCCACACTCCGGCGCTGGCGCTCATGCACCCCGGCGACCGTGGCCTCGCCCAGACCCTGCGCGAACTGTCGCCGTCGGCGGGCTGATCCCGCTAGCCCTCTGCCTGCCAGCGGAAGGCACGCAGGCCGATGAGGAAGAGCACCGCCCCGGTTCCGATCAGGACCAGACAAGGAACCGCCATCTCGGCGAGGGTGAATCCGCGCCAGATCGCGCCCTCGATCGCCAGGATCGACCACTTCACCGGACTCAGATGGGTCAGCGGACGCAGCCAAGAGGGCATCAGAAACAGCGGCACCATGCCGCCGCCGATCATCGACAAGACCAGCAGCACCGCCCAACCGATCCCCGCCGCCGCCCTCTCGGTGCGGCCGATGACCGACAGCAGCATCATGATTCCGACGAAGCACAGAGCGCTCGAGACCACTGCCAAGGCGAGCAGCCCCCACGACCCCGGCACGACCCCGAAGACGAAACGGCCGAGCAGGATCAGCAGCGTGGTCATGCCGAGTGCGGTGCCGAAGCAGGCCACCGCTTTGCCGGCGAGGATCTGAGAGGCCGCGAGCGGCGCCATGCGCAGCCGCACCAGGGTTCCGCGTGAGCGCTCGACCGCGATCGAGATCCCGAACGACGCGCTGCAGCCGAGGATCCCCCACAGCATGCCGGCGGGAAACGAGATCGCGAAGGCATTGGCCGGACCGCGTCGCGCTCGGACCACCGGCACGTCCTCGATCACCAGCGGCTCGAAGCCAGCGACTCCCGCTCCGCCGTCTTGGGGCAACGTCTGGCCGAGCACCGGCAGGGTCAAGAGCAGGGTGCGCAGGGCGTCGGCGCCCTCGAACGACGACCCCCCGGCGTCAAGCGCCTCGAGGCCGGCCCGGCTCTGCTCGGCGAGGCTCTGCGGGTCGGTGAACGACGCCCGCATGCCTTCGGCTCCGGCCTGGAGCAGCAGGCCCTGGAGCATCGCTGCATCGGCCTTCCGCGATGGGTCGGTGCCAAGCTGCAGCTTGGGCGCGCCGGTGACGAAGCGCTGGGTCTGGGCATCGCCGAAACCGGCGGGCAGGACCACGAACGCCGAGGCTGAGCCTCGTCGAACCATGTCCTCGGCCTCGCTGCGGCTCGCCGGCACCGGCACGACCTGACCGCGAGCGGCCAGCGTCTCGGCGAACGCCACCGACCCGGCTGACGCGTCCTCGTCGACCCAAGCGACGCGGATCGCCGCATCCTCGGCGCCGCCGCCCGAGAAGATGGTGCCGAAGAACACCGCCATCATTACCGGCCAGAAGAAGGTGAAGAAGAAGCTCGGGCGGTCTCGCAACAGCAAGCGGATGTCCTTCGCGGCGAGAAACAGAACCTGGCGCATGGCGGACTCCTCTCGGGCTCGGTCGCGACAGACTCAGTCGCGAAGCTGGCGGCCGGTGAGCTCGAGAAACACGGTCTCGAGGCTGGGAGGGTCGTAGCGGAAAGTGTCCACCGTGCGTTCGCTCTGGATCGCGGCCAAGGCGGCCACCGGATCGTTGGTCGCGATCCGCTCGTCGGCGCCCTGGCTCGAGACCACCAGCACCCCGGGACCGCCGTGCGCGCGCACCAGCGCTGCGACGGTGTCGAGGCCGAGCAGGCGACCATGATCGACGATCGCGATCCGGTCGCACAGTCGCTGCGCCTCTTCCATGTAGTGGGTGGTGTAGACCACCGCCCGGCCCTCGGCGCGCAGTTCGAGGACGCGCTCGAAGATGGCGTTGCGCGACTGCGGGTCGACCCCGACCGTCGGTTCGTCGAGCAGGATCAGCCGCGGTTCATGGACCACCGCCACTGCCAGATTGAGGCGTCGCTTCATGCCCCCCGAGAAGGTCGAGACCCGATCACGGGCGACGTCGGAAAGGCCAACGAGGTCGAGGCAAGCCGAAGCCCGGTCGCTCAGCCGCTGCCCAGACAGTCCCTGCATCCGCCCGAAAAACACCAGGTTCTCGAGGGCCGACATCTCGTCGTAGAGCGCGAGCATCTGCGTTGCGACTCCGATCTGGGCCCGCGCCGACCTCCGGGTCGGTGGGCCGAGGTTGCCCACCTCGATCGTCCCCGAGTCGGGCTCGAGCAGGCCAACTGCCATGCTGATGGTCGTGGTCTTGCCGGCGCCATTCGGTCCGAGCAGTCCGAGCACTTCGCCGGGTGCGACCGCCAGGCTGATGCCGTCGACCGCGACCTTCGAGCCGTAGCTCTTGCGCACGTCGTGGAGCTGGAGCATGGAGTTGAGGCTCCATCGAGTCGACCCGTCGAGGTCGCACGATGGGCTGGCATCCAAGACGAGGTTGGAGCGGCGAAAGTTTCCGTGCGTTGACCGCCGATCGCGAGCTCGAAGCCGGTCACTCGGCTTGTCGCGAGATCACCAACACGCCATCGATCAATCGGCCGTCGAGGCGGGCGCCATCGAGCACGAGGTCCGCGGTCTCGTCCGGTCGGAAGTCGCCGAGATTGCCACCCGTGTCAACGGAGCTCGGGCCGATCTGTGCCTCGAGCTCGGGCGAAGCGAAACGGATCGTCCAGCCGGTCTCGCGCGCGAGCCACGCGAGGTACTCGCCGACCGTGCGACCACGCAAATCGAACTGCGGCGCGCTCGACTGCACCCAATCCCACTCCGGATCCCAGGGCTCGACCCTGCCGGTCACGACCGAGCCATCCTCGGCCAGCGTCCACTCATCCCCGGCGGTCACGGTCGCGGCGGGCGCTTCGTTGATGGCGTAGAAGAGGACGCTGCCTTCGCGGACCCGCACCCGGGTCGCCGAGACCTCGCCGTCGATCCACCGCACCTCGAACTGGGTGCCAATGTGGCGAGCCGCGCCGAGCGGCGTGCGCACTTCGAGGTCGGGGCCATCGGCGCCGGGAAACGCGTCGACATACACCGCTCCCGCCTCGAGCTCGATGACGCCTTCGCCGATCCAGCGGATGCGACTGCCCTGGTCGACGCGCACGGTCAGGCCCTCGGCGAACCGCAACCCTACGCCCGAGATCAGCGCCGCACCCAAAGTCCCGTTCGGGGTCTCGATGACCGTGCCCGAGGCAAGCCGCTCGGCAATCAGCAGCGGTCGAGAACCCGCTGGACCGGAGCCGTCGGGGTCGATGCTGGCCGTGCCGAGGACTCGCTCCACGAGCAAGCTGGCTGGCGACGGAGCCTCCCCGCCGGCGCGGCCGAGCCACCAGGTCGCGACGCCGAGCGCGACGATCACGGCCGCAGCGAGCGCGACGGTGGCCCAGAAACTGCCACTCGCCGCGGCACTGGCCGGCCCCGGACGCTGCTCTTGGTACGCCGACCGCCACGCGGCGCGGGCGGCGGCACGGATCGCCTGCAAGTCCTCGGCGGGCAGCTCGGTCGGTTGGCCAGCGTCCACGATCAGTCGGCGAATCCGCGCCTCCTCGACCGTGTCGGACTCGCCATTCGACCCCGGGAAGCGGGTGATGCTGCTCATGATCGGAGCTCCTCGCCTTGAAGGCCACCATCGCGGTGACCGCTCGAACCCTCGCGTTCGAGGCGCTCGTAGATCTCGCGAAACGTCTTGCGCGCTCGAGTCAGCACCGACTCGGCCGCCTTGGGGCGCAGCTCGAGGCGCGCCGCGATCTCGACCACCGGCTGTCGATCCAGATATTTCCAAACCAGAGCGCGTTTGTAGTGATCCGGCAGAAGGTCGAGCGCCAGGTGCACCCGCTTGGCCGTCTCTTTGCTCAACAACTGGCCATCCGGACCGGTCGGGGCTGGCAGAAAGGGCAGGGCCTGGCCCTCCGAGGTTCGCGAATCGTCGAGCTCGACCTGCTCCGGCGCGCGGTTGACCCGCCGAAAGTGCATGCCGATCTCGTTGCGACAGCAGGCGCACAGCCAGGTGAAAAGGCTGGCATGGCCGCGGAATGTGTGGAGTTTTTGCATGACTTTGCAAAGGGTCGTTTGAACAATGTCTCGCGCCAGGTCGCGGTTGCCGTCGAGCCGTCCGAGCGCGAAACGGTAGAGCGCCGCGAAATGGCTGTCGGCGATCTCGTCGAAGGCGCTCTCTTCGCCGGCGATCGCTCGCTCGACCAGCGCCACGTCTCCGAAGTGCAGACTGGACAACCGCTGCGCTGCCACCGTCATCACGGAATCCGGCTTCGAGCCGCGTTGCGGGACCAGTTCTCGCTCACGGTCGGTTTGATGCTCGGAGCGCGGAGATCCTTCGCCGGCGTCGGCGCCGCTGGCGTCCGCGCCGCCGGGGTTTGGGCCGCGGTCCGCGCCGTTGCCCTCGCTCATCGCTGTTCGCGACGAAAGATCGTCTTGCCGCGCGACAGTGTCTCCTCGACCTTCAGCTCGAGCAGCCGTTCGGGATCGACCGCCAACGGGTTCGCGGACAGCACCACCAGATCGGCGACCTTGCCGACCTCGATCGATCCCTTCTCGGTCTCCTCGAAGGTCTGGTAGGCCGCGTCGAGGGTCACCGCGCGGATCGCTGCGGCCACCGAGATCCGCTCGCGGGGTCCGAGGATGTCGTCCGAGCGGGTGCGGCGGTTGACCCCGGCCCAGATCAGCCGGATGACATCGGGCGGCACCACCGGGGCGTCGTTGTGGAAGGTGAACCGGATGCCGCGGTCGGCCGCCGAGTGCGCCGGGCTGATCCGTTCGGCGCGCTCGACCCCGAGGACCGAATCGCGGTGCCAGTCTCCCCAGTAGTAGGAGTGCGCGGCGAAGAACGAGGGAATCACTCCGAGTGCGCGCACCGAATCGAGCTGGTCGTCGCGCATCACTTGCGCGTGGATCATCACCGTCCGGTGATCCCCGAGCGGCCGCCGCGCCGCCGCGGCCTCGAGTGCATGGAGCAGCTGGTCACCAGCGGCGTCGCCGTTGGCGTGGGCCAGGATCGGCATCTGCCGCTCGAGCAGTCCGCCGACCAGGGCGTCGACCTCCTCTTGGGCCATCGCCGGATAGCCCCGGTAGCCGGCCTGCTGTCCCTCGGGAGGAACCAGGTACGGCTGGCTGAGAAACGCGGTCTTTCCCTGCGGCGAGCCGTCGAGAATGAGCTTGGCGCCGCCGATCTTGAGCCGCCCGCGGTAGCGCCCGACCTCGTCGTCGGCAAGAGCGAAGGTAGGCAAGTCGCGGCCGGTCGGGTAGGCCACGACATCGAGCAGCAGACGGTTGCGCGCCGCCGCTTCCCGCAGCAGCGCGAGACCCGCCAGGTTGGTGAGCCCGTCCTGGGCGGTGGTCAGACCGTACGACGCGTACTGGAGCTGCGCCGCCTCGAGCTGAGCGAGCCGGTCCTCCAGGGTCGGCTGGGGCAGCAGGGCATAGACCGGGTAGAACGCACTCTCTTCGAGCACTCCATTGGGCTCGCGTTCGCCATCCACGCCACCGACCCGCCGCAGCACGCCTCCCGGCGGGTCGGCGGTCGCGGCGTCGTAGCCCAGAGCCGCGAGCGCTCGCGAGTTGGCGGCAGCGAGGTGACCGGAGACGTGGAATAGGAATACCGGTTGGTCTGGAAACCCGACATCGAGGTCATCTTTGTTGGGATGCCGTCGCTCGCGGAGCAGCGAGTCGTCGTAGCCGACGCCGACCAACCAGCCGCCCGGTGGCACGGCGCGCTCGCGACGGTAGCGCTCGAGCTCGGCGCGCA
>JAQBHE010000507.1:0-7615 GCA_032128015.1 Holophagae bacterium | reverse complement strand
GTCGACATCGGTTCGCCCACCAGGTGGCGGATGGTCTTGTCGCGCCGCATCTGGCGGCGCAGGCCGGTCAACCGTCCCGCGCGGTCGAGCGCTTGGCGCACCGCAGCCGTCGTCTGACCCTCGGCCTTTGCCAACACCGAGAGCGTGGCTTCGAATTCCGGCTCGCTGAGGGTGATCTGGTCGGCCTCGGCGATCGCCTCGACGACCAGCCGCGAATGCACCCGCCGCTGAGCTTGAGGTCGCACCTGCTCGGCCATCGCCTGCCAATCGAGGCCGGCGCGTTCGAGGTCGACGCCGCGCCGCTGCAGGCCCTGCGCGTAATCCTCCATCATCGACCGCACCTCTTGCTCGACAACCCCCACCGGAAGCTCCAAGGGATAACGCGCCACCAGCTGGTCGAGCAACGCCTCACGGCGTTGCTCGCGCCGCGCCGATTCCTTGTCGCGCGCGATCCGTGCTTCGACCACCGACCGCAGCTCGGCGAGGGTCGCGAAGGAGCCGAGGTTCTTCGCGAACTCGTCATCGAGCTCCGCCAAGTCCTTCTCCTGCACTTCGAGAACCGTGAACCGGTAGGCCTCCACCGCCGGCGGCGCGTCGGGGTCAGGAGGATCGGCCTCGACACGGTCGGCGGTGCGCTCGAAGCGGCCATCCTGGCCGGCGCCTAGTCCGGTGACTGCGAGCGCCAGCTCTTCCCAGACCCGTGGGTCCCCGAGCTCGATCTCGACCTCCTGGCCGCCATCGGTAGCGGCCACCGGGGCGCTGGCCGTGGCGTCGACCTCGCTCCGCGACAGCCGCAGCTTGACCTGGTCGCCCCGCCCGGCGCTGCGCTCGACGCCCTTCCAGGGCGCGAGATCACGGCGCAGCCGCTCGAGCGCGACCTCGACTTCCGGAGGCGTGACCGTCACCGAGACTTCGGGCAAGTCGAAGGAGCGGTCGGGGTCGAGCGCGATGTCCGGGCGGACCTCCACGGTGACGGTGAAGGTCAGCGGTTTGCCGTCCTCGTGAACGACGCTGGCGACCGAAGGTGAGGTCAGGCTGTCGAGGGACGCCTCGGCTTCGGCCTGCTTCCAGTACCTCGGCACCAGCCGCTCGAGGACTTCTTGGTCGATCTCGGCGCGAAAACGACTGCGCACGATGTCATTGGGGGTCTTGCCCTTGCGGAAGCCCGGGATTCGGACCTTGCGGGCGTACTCGGCGACCACCCGAGCCGTCTCGGCCTCGACCGCCGGCAAGGGCACCTCGATCCCAAGCTCCTTGCGCCAGGGTCCCACCTCCTGGTTCGAGACGACCACGCTCATGGTGCGAAAGGGGGGACTCGAACCCCCAACCCGCAAGCGGGACTAGATCCTAAGTCTAGCGCGTATACCAATTCCGCCACTTTCGCTCGCGCCGCCGAATCTCGAGATGCCAGCGGCATGGAAGTTGGAAGGTAGGAAGAAGGGAAGGAAGAACGTCGGGCGACCCGGAAGGCGTCCCTCACTCGGGCTTCGACCGCGACCAGGCGTCTGAGAGTCGATGGTGAGCCGCCTAGGAATCGAACCTAGAACCCACAGATTAAGAGTCTGTTGCTCTGCCAGTTGAGCTAGCGGCCCACAGGGCATCGGACTATACCGAAACCGCGACGGCTCGCAACCGCCCCGGTCGCCAAAGCGCGTCGTCGCGAGCCCGCGACCGAGTACTATCCCAGCACCTTCGGAGGCCTAGAGGGCTCCGGAAATGGCAGCCGTTGTTTACCAGCAAAGAGCGAACTGCCGCGCAAATCGAGGGCTTCGGGTTCCTCTGGGGGTGGCGGCCGAGCTTGGGCGGCCGAATGGCGTGGCGTTGGTACGAGCGGGATCGCTGCGAATGGACCGTGACCTTGATCGGCGCGGGGCGTTTCCGCTCTTTCGGCCGTGGCGTGACGATCGCTGGCGTGTTCGCGCGATCGTCGGCCGCCCAAGCTCGGCCGCTACCCCCGGAAGGGACAAGACGGTGCCGGTTCGATCTGCCGGACAAGCGATTTCGATGCGTTGATGAGGCGGTGACGATTCCTACGGCGCAGGTTCCTAGCCCGGATTATTCATGAACGACCTACTGCGGCCGCGGATTCATCCCATGTGGCAGGCGTCCTCGGCCCTCGGCTCCTGCGACGTACTGAAAGTACGACTCGGAGCACTCGGAGCCTGCGGGTGCCCGCCACCTGGGCGACTGCGCGCCCTCGCTACGTTCCTTCATGAATAATCCGGGCTAGACCAGTCGCCAGAAGAGAAAACTTGTGACCGCCACGGACTGAGGTCCAGAGGTCTTCCTTGCTCTGGGCCCGCCGGCGTCGCCACCAGCAGCTTCCAACGTTGTGCAAGGTGCTGTCGCAGTTTTCTTGCAGATGACGACACCGCGAATCAATCTCTGAGTCCTTGATGTAGGCGGGCGACGGCTAAGATCCGGCCACCTATGCCGCTACAGCCAGGCGCGACGTTGGGCCACTACGAAGTCCTCTCCTCTCTCGGCGCGGGGGGCATGGGGGAGGTCTACCGAGCCAAGGACACGAAGCTTGGTCGCGAGGTGGCGATCAAGGTTTTGCGCGAGGAGGTTTCGGCCGACCCTGAACGGCTGGCTCGCTTTGAGCGCGAGGCTCGCGTCCTGGCCTCGCTCAATCATCCTCACGTCGTCACGATCCACGCCGTCGAGACCCAGGGAGAGACCCGTTTCTTTGTCATGGAGCTGATCGAGGGGCGCACTCTCGAAGACCTGCTGCAGCGTGGGGCGATGCCTTTCGAGACCTTCCACAGCCACGCGCTCGCGATCGTCGACGCCGTGGCAGCGGCCCACGGCCGAGATGTCACCCACCGCGACCTCAAGCCCGCCAATGTCATGGTCAGCAACTCGGGCTGGGTGAAGGTCCTCGACTTCGGCCTTGCCAAGGACGCCGCCCTCGTCTCAGGTTCCTCGACCTCACAGGCGCCCACCAAGGATCTGACGCAGCACGGGACGATTCTCGGCACCGTGCCCTACATGTCGCCGGAACAACTCCAGGGCAAACCGCACGCTCCGAGCTCGGACGTCTTCTCCCTGGGCATCCTGCTGTACGAGATGGCCACCGGTCAGCGGCCCTTCGAGGGTGAGAGCCAGGCCGATCTCATCTCCTCGATCTTGCGGGACACACCTCGCCCTCCAAGCGACTTCAGCGCAGAGCTACCGCGGGACCTCGACACCGTGCTCGGGCGCTGCCTCGAGAAAGACCCCAGCCTTCGGTACGGCTCCGCGCGCGAGCTGAGGGAGGCCGTCGCACTGCTGAGGGAGGGAGCCGGCCCCGTCGATGCCCGAGATCTGGAAGCAGAGCCCATCGCCCAGACCGAAGCGGCAAGAGTCTTTCGTTCGCGGATGGTCGGTCGCGAGGAGGAAATCGGAGAGCTGCAGGCGGCGCTCGAAAGCGCCATCGGGGGTGAGGGCTCGCTCCTCACCCTCGCCGGCGAGCCCGGAGTCGGTAAGACGAGACTCGTGCAGGAGCTCACCCGGCTGGCTCGAGAGAGGGGATTCTTGAGTCTCACGGGACACTGCTCCGAGCTCGAGGGAGCGCCGCCTTTCGCTCCCTGGATCGAGATGTTGGAGACGGTTTCGGCGATCGCGCCCCGCGAGACCCTTCGCCGCTTGCTCGGCGACGCCGCCCCCGAGATTGCCAAGCTCCTTCCCGAACTCCACCGGCTCTTTCCCGATCTTCCGCCGCCGCTCGAACTGCCGCCCGCCGAGGGGCGGCGTCTGCTCTTCAGCGCCTTTCGCGGCTTCGTCGAGCGATCCTGCGCTCTGCAGCCCGTCCTGCTCGTCCTCGAAGATCTCCACTGGTCGGACGAGTCGTCGCTCCTCCTCCTCCAATACCTGGCGCCCAACGCATCGCAGCTGCCGCTCCTCCTGATCGGTACCTATCGCGACGTCGAGCTCGACGTCGCCCGTCCGCTGGCCAACGCCCTGCGCGTGCTGGTGCGAGAGCGGGTGGCCCGGCGACTCTCTGTGCGGCGTTTGCCGGAGAGCGGAACGGCCAGTTTGTTGCAGGCTCTCAGCGGCGAAGAGCCGTCCGCAGAGCTTGCGTCACGGATCCACCACGAGACCGACGGCAACCCGTTCTTCCTCGAGGAGGTCGTGGCCCATCTCGACGAGGAGGGTCGTCTCTTCGACGAGCATGGCCGGCTGCGACGTGCCCTCGAGCTCGAAGATCTCGAGGTGCCGGAGAGCGTGCGCCTGGTCGTGAGCAGGCGACTAGAGCACCTGGACGAAAAGACCATCGACATCCTCACGACGGCCGCGGTGCTGGGCCGCAGGTTCGACTTCCGGCTACTGCAGGAGATTCACGAGGGCGATGTGGACCTTCTCTTCGAGTCGCTGGAAGAGGCCGAGCGATCGAGGATCGTAGTGGCGGCGAAGGTTGGCAGGCAGGCAAGCTACGCTTTCGCCCACGAGCTGATCCGCCAGACTCTGCTCAGTGGGCTGACGATGCCCCGGCGACAGCGGCTCCACCTGCGCTGTGCCACGGCGCTCGAGCGCCTCCACGGCGACGAGCCCGAGCGGGTCGCCAACGCCCTCGCGCACCATCTCTACCAGGCGGGAGGCTTCGCCGACGAAGACCGCACGCGCCGCTTCCTACTCGAGGCCGGGAGACAGGCACTCGCCCAGATGGCGTTCGAGGAGGCCCTCGAACACTTCCGTCTGGTCGACGACCTCGCGAGCCCGGGAGACCGCGAGGCGGCCGAGCTCAGCTTCTCTCGCGCCCAGGCCCTCAAGGGCCTGGGGCGTTTCAGCGAGGCGGTGGCCGAGTTGTCCAAGGCGCTGCCCTACTACGAGCGCATCGGTGACGCACAAACCGTCTCGGGTATCTGCCGGGACGGCTCCTACTTTCTGGGCTGGGGGGCGCGGCCGGTGGCCGGCAAGGCCATGATCGTGAGAGGCCTGCAGTCGGTCACCGAGGCTCGGCATCGTGGCCCGCTCCTTGCCATTGGCGGGCTGGTGGCGGGCTTCGCCTTCGACCGTCACAGCGCCGAGGCGTGGTTTACCGAGGCGCGCGAGCTGGCTCGAGGCGTCGACGATGGGGCTCTCGAGACCGAGCTGCTCACCTGGGAGATCTGGGACGCCACCTTCTTCGGGCAGACCCAAGAAGTGATACGCCGTGAGGAGCGAGCGATCGAAGGTCTGCGCCGGGAAGGCCGCCTCTTTGAGCTCGCAATGCTGCTCGGCATCGTCGCCGTGACCCACAGCTTCACCGGCGAACTGGACCGCGTCGACGAGCTCGGAGCCGATCACGATCGCATCGCCGAAAGACTCGGGGGCCAGCCGGGGTTGTTCCACATCCACCAGGCGAGGACCGTGGCCCAGTGGATGCGCACCGGCGACCTCGAGTTGCGCGAGCAGGACGCCTGGACGATGAAGGAAATTGTCGAGCGCATGAAGGTGCGGTGGCTCAACGAGCACTACAACGGTCTCGCCTTGGCGCATCTTTGGAAAGGAGACTGGGAAGAAGCCCGCCGGGTGGCGATCGACTGTCACCGTCACAACTCCCAGATCGCCGAAAGCCCACTGCGCGAATCCGGCACTGGCCTTCTCCTCCTCGTCGAGGCGCATCTCGGCAATCAGGCGGCAGCCGAGGGGCTGATCGCCGAGATCGAGCCACTGCTCCCCGGGCGAACCGGGGCGACTTCGGTCTCCGGCTGGTTCAACCTCTTCCGGCTGGTCGAGAGCCGCTGTCTGTTCGATGATCGCGACGAGGCGGCCCGTCTCTATCCGCTGTGCGTCGAGGCGCTCGCTCTCGGCTCTGTGGTGGACTGGTGCGGCGCGCAACTCATCGAGCGCATAGCCGGCATGGCAGCCTCCAGCGCCGGCGATTGGCCGCGAGCGCAAGAGCACTACGAGACGGCACTCCACCAGGCGCACGAGCTGCCGTTTCGCAGCGAGCAGCCGGAGGTGCGCCGCTGGTACGCTCGCATGCTGCTCGAGCGCGGCCGCCCGGAGGATCGTGACCGGGTCACGGAGCTGCTCGACGAGGCCGTCCGTGGTTACCAGGAGCTCGGCATGGTGCGGCACGTCGAGCTCGCCAGAGAGGTTTGGCGGGTCACCTGAGGGAGCCAGTAGAATCCCCGCCAACCCATGTCATTTGAAGCAGGTAGTCGGCTCGGCCACTACGAGATCCTCTCGTCCGTCGGTGCTGGGGGGATGGGAGAGGTCTATCGCGCCAAGGACTTGCAGCTCGGTCGCGAGGTGGCGATCAAGCTCCTCCTGGAGGAAGTGTCGGCCGATCCCGAGCGGCTCGCTCGCTTCGAGCGTGAAGCCCGCGTTCTCGCTTCGCTGAACCACAACAACATCGCGACGCTCCATGGGTTCGAGACGGACGAAGACACGAGCTTCCTCGTCATGGAGCTCGTGGACGGCGAGACGCTCGCGGAGCGGATCGCACGCGGGCCAATTCCGGTTGACGAGGCGATCCCTCTCTTCATCCAGATCGCTGAGGGGCTCGAGGCCGCGCACGAGAAGGGCGTGATCCACCGCGACCTGAAGCCCGCCAACATCAAGGTCTTGGTCAACGGCAAAGTGAAGATCCTCGACTTTGGGCTGGCGAAGGCTATGACTGACGACACCGGCGACTCGGGTGACGGCTCGCTCTCGATGTCGCCGACACGGACGATGGCCGCAACCCAGCGTGGGGAGATCTTGGGCACCGCTGCCTACATGAGTCCTGAGCAGGCGAGGGGGCGGGAGGTCGACCAACGGACGGACGTCTGGGCCTTCGGCGCATGTCTGTTCGAGGCTCTCAGCGGGCGGCGGGCCTTCCAGGGCGGCGATGCCACAGATGTGATGGCCTCGGTTCTGGCCAGAGAGCCCAATTGGGAGGCCCTCGAGCCCGCACTGCCGGCACTGTTGCGCCGCCTCGTCAAGCGTTGTCTCGACAAGGACCGTCGCCGGCGGGTGCCCGACATCGGCTACGTTCTGTTCGAGCTGCAGGAGCTTGGCGACCCGTCCGACATCGATAGGCGATCGGGGAACGCGCTCTCCGAGCCCGTTCGCTCAACCAGCGCGATGGCGATCGGGGCGGCGGCGCTCAGCGGCGCCTTGGTGGCGGCGATCGCTCTATGGGGACTCCGTTCGGAGCCAGCACCGCAACCGCCCTTGCACACGATACTCACAGGAACAGACAGTCGGCCCATGAGGTTCGAGGGGTTCCTGAGCTCCTTCGCGCTCTCACCCGACGGTCTGACCGTCGCCTATCGTACGGATGAGGGCATGCACCTCCGCAGCGTCGGCGACCTCGAGAGCCACAAGATCGCGGAGTTCGACACCCACACCCCGTTCTTCTCTCCCGACAGTCAGTGGCTGGGCTACTCGACGCGGGCGGGCGCGATCATGAAGGTCTCGGTCCGCGGCGGTCCCGCCGTCACCCTGTGCAAGACCTGCGGCCAGCTCAGCGCGACCTGGGGAGACGACGGCTTCATCTACTTCAATTCCGGCAACAACAGAGTCGACCTGTCTCGGATATCGGCAGAAGGAGGTGAGCCAGAGTCGATCGAGATCACAGCGTCGGACGAGATCGCCGACCTCCGCTGGACGGAGCTCCTACCCGGGGGCAAGGCGGCACTGGTGACCGTCCACAGGGGCGGCA
>JAQBHE010000506.1:0-6020 GCA_032128015.1 Holophagae bacterium | reverse complement strand
GTCGATTGGACGGCCCGCCGCGGGAAGGTCGCGGTTTGGTCGCATAGAGGTTGCGTGGCGGTCGAGACTGGAGCCGGCCACTCGCGTTGTGATCGGCGACGTGATCCGTCGCCGTCCCAAGCCGTCGATCTCTTCGATCCTGGTGTCGCGCAGCCGGTGGCTGGCCGCGCTCCCTGGTGGCGCGCTGTTGATCGGGCTGTCGAGTCTCCTGGGCGAGTGCGCCCTCCCTGACGACGCCTCACCGCGGCAAAGGCTCGCGCTCGGCGCAGGCATCGCCACCGGTCCGCCGTCGGGCTGGTCCTGTGGACCGGCGGAGGTTGCCGATTGCTGGCCCTTGCTGTGGTCGACCTCGCCGCCGGGTGCTCGCGCCTCCGAAACGCCGGAGGAGCGAGTCGGCGCTGGGGGATCTCATCCTCGGCGCCCTCCGACCCAGCTCCGCGAGAAATCGAACCGAACCTCGAGACGGGCGGGAGCTCTGGAGGCTTCGAGCGGGTCGCAATCCGTGGCGACCAAAACGGCTGCGACGCCTGGGTCGTTGTCGCACCAAAGCTGTTTGATTCGTTCTTGATTCCGACCGCTAACCGTGCCCACCCAAGGAGGTTTCGCCATGGGCAACCGATCGATGCCAGAAGCCGTTCCCGAAACGACCGATCGCCGTCGCTCTCGGGTATTCCTGATCGCGATGCTCGTCGGCCTGGGCGTTCTGGCGCTCTTTTCCGAGCCGGGCGTTGCCCGGCCCGGCGACACCAAGATCGCCCGGATCATCGAGACTCCCGGCAAGCCGGCCCAGTTCAACAAGGTCATTCCGCTCGCCGACCGGTCGGTGTTTCTGGTCGGCTGGCAGAGAAGCATCGAGGGCACCAGGTGCTTCCTCCACCGCGAGCTCGACGGTGTCCCCCTTCCCGGTTTTCCCGTGTTCCTCGGTTTCGGCGGCGTCGCACCCAATAACCACGATGTCTGCCATTCGGCAGTATTGCTGCCGGACGGCAACATCCTCCTCGTCGGCACCGGCCGCGCGCGGATCGACGAGAGCGGAGGCGACGGATTGCTGGCGGTCGTGAATCTCGACGGTCAGCTTCAGAAGTCGTTCGGCAACGGCGGCTTCGTCCTGGTCGATCGCAGCGGTGGCAGCGAGAATTTCCACGACGCCGTGGTGCTCGCTCCAGGAGTCAGCGTGGGACCGAAGCCATCCGGCCAACTTCGCGGGACTACCGTCGGTACAGCGCAAGATGGTGTTGTTCAGGTGGTGGTCAACGAGTTGGACAAAGCGAAGGGCACTCTGAGCCTATGGTTGGCGCGATTGATCGGATCTGAGGTCTCGAGTAGTCCTGAACTTCTTGTTCGTCTTCCTGTGCAGACTCCTTCCCCCGAGATCAAACTCTCATACAACAGAGTTTCGAATTTTCTGTACATGGCTCACCAGGGCCCCAAGGGAAGCGAGGGCAGCGTCGCACAGTACGGGATCTTGAAAGGTGACCTCGGCGACCCTTTTGGTCAAGGAAGTGGGATCCCGCGCATCATTCACGAAAGTGGGGGGTCAGCCCACTTTGGAGGTGGCGGCTTCGATGGTATTTTGGGAGGGGCAAATGATGACGACAGGCCCGCGGTCGAGATTTTCGGTCACGACCGGAAAAGAGAGAAGAGCAGGGTTCTAGGCATTGAGGTCAAGGGTAGCGTAAGAGACCTCGATGGGAACGGATCTGTTGTCTACGCCGGAGTTTCCCCCGGCCCTGGCAACGACTGGGAGATCTTTGCGCTGAAAACCGCTGACGCTCTAAACATAAACACAGCTTTCGGTAATGACGGTAGCTGGGTGGCCACCGCCCCTCTCGTGCGAGGAAGTTTGGCAGATATTGCAGTGGTGCTTGGCTCGATCCTGGCATCATCTCGCGATGAACCGGATGGTTCTCTTCAGGTCTCCCAGGGCGCCGCCGTCGGCCCAGCCGTTGGCGACATCGTTGCGGCCGGCTCGGTCAGTAGTCCTGGAGTCTCCATACCCCAGGCCGCCTACGCGGTGGTGGAAGGGCTCCGAGATACGGCGACGTGTATCCCCACCGCGCAGCGGCTCTGCCTCAACGGCGGTCGCTTCGAAGTCACCGCGACCCAGACCACCGGCGGCCCCGAGCAGGTCGCGGGTGCGGTCGGTCTCACTCCTGACACCGGCTACTTCTGGTTCTTCGGCCAGGCCAACGTCGAGGTGGTGACCAAGGTCGTCGACGGCTGCGGCTTCGGCAATCGTTTCTGGGTGTTCGCTGCTGGCCTCACCGATGTCGGGGTTCGCCTACGAGTCCGCGACATCCGCACCGGCCTGGTCAACGAGTACGCGAATCCCCTTCGACGTGCCTTCCCGCCGCTTCAGGACACCTTCGCGTTCGACTCGTGCAGTGCCCTGACCGCGCAAGGGTTCGAGCCGCTGATGGTGTTCGAGGGCCGAGAAGCTGCGCCGGTAGATGCCGGCGATGCCGCGGCGGTTTCTCAACGGTTCGCCGATGAGCTCGAGCGCGAGCTCTGGGCCCAGGAAGTGGCCGCACGTTGGGCCGAGATCCGCCCGCAGTCGCGTGACAACGTGCTCCTCAACAACAGCCGCTTCCGGATCGAAGCGACGTTCCGCGCGCCCAACCAACCGTCGAAGCCCGCGGACGCGGTAAAGGTCACCGACGAGACCGCGTACTTCTGGTTCTTCGACCAGAACAACGTCGAGGTGGTGTTCAAGCTGGTCAACGCCTGCGGTGTCAACGGTCAGTACTGGTTCTTCGCGGCCGGGCTGACCAACGTCCAGGTCGACATCACGGTCACCGACACGAAGAACGGAAAGAGCAGGACTTACTCCAACCCCCAGGGAGTCGCGTTCGTGCCGATCCAGGACACCTCGGCGTTCGCCACTTGTCCGTAGCCGCGACGGATGACCGACGCGAGGACTCGCTCCGATGCCGGGCCCGTTGACCTGCGCCGTTTCAGGCAACTGAGGTGGCGGCGCGACGCGCCATCCGCAGCAGGCTCTCTTCGCTGAGCACTCGCTCCGCGTCCTCGAGATCGAACCAGCGGAGGTCGTGGGATTCTTCGCTCAGGCGCAGCGGCTCACGATCATCGGCGACGACCAGGAATCGGATGTCGTGGTGGAGGTGGGCCGGCTCCCCGGGCCGTGCTGGGATCGGATGGATGTCGACGTCGAGCGGGGACGGGCCGAGGCCAGGGCCGGTGACCAGCTCCAGGCGGGTGAGTCCGGATTCCTCGCGCGCCTCGCGCAGCGCCACCGCGGCGATATCCGGATCGCCGTCGGCGTGACCGCCGAGCTGGAGCCAGGCGTTGAGCTTGGCGTGGTGGGTGAGCAGGAAGCGGCGGTGGTCCGGCGAGACCACCCAGGCCGAGCCGGTGACATGTCCCACGCAGCAGCTGCGATCGAAGCAGTCGGGATGAGCGACGACGAAGCTCCGCACGCGGGCGGTGCGATCACGGTCTTCGGGCCGGATCGCCTGGTAGCGGTCGAGGAGGTCGAGCAACGGTCTACGGTGCATCTGCGGTTCTGGAGGAAGAAGGGAAATCGCCGGCCTGGCCTCTGGGTCCTCGACGGAGCGCTACACTCGTAGTCGGAGAAGTCGTCGTGGGAATCCTCTCATCCTTGTTCTCGTCGCACCCGAGTCCGGAACCCGCTCCGGAAGGCAAGGGTGACACGCCCGGACTCGCTCTCTACCAGTATCCGAGCTGCCCGTACTGCGCCCGGGTGACTCGTGCGATGGCGCGCCTCGGGATCGCGGTGGAGCTCCGCGACACCCGCCGGGACCGCTCCCGCTTCGAGGAGCTCGTGGCCGGCGGCGGCAGCACCCAGGTGCCGTGCCTGCGCATCGAGGGCGCCGGGGGCGAGGTCGAGTGGATGTACGAGTCCGACGACATCATCTCGTACCTCGAGCGCCGGTTCGCGCTCGCCCCGAGCTGAGCACAGTCGAGCTGAGCACCAAGGCTACTGACCGAGCAGAACGGTGTCGGGGTTGACGGCGACCCAGCTGTACCAGAAGGTGTCGAAGCCGGGATAGGGATCGAATTCGCCCCGAGCGGCGCGCTCGCGGAGATTGGAAAGCAGAGGAATCCGAGCGGCGGCTGTGTCGAGCCGAAACGCCCGGGTCGAGGCGATCAGACCGGCGCCAGTCTCCCGGTAGAGGTAAAGGGCTTCGCCATCGGTCCCCGGCAGCTCGAGCACCCGGCCGTCGCCGATCGCCTGGTGAGCGATCGCGAACGGTCGGCCGTCGATCCGGAAGCTCCAGATCGGAGCCTTGGCCGCGAGCCGCGGGTCGGCGAGCTCTTGGTCACGGAAGGTCTTGTCGGAGCGGAAGTACTCGTCGTAGGGATTGCGGAGCTCGTGCTCCGAGCCGTCGACCGAGAGCACCTGGGTCTCCGGGTGGCGGCGGACCCAATCACCCCAGGTGGTCTTCTCGCTCCCCGGCAGCTCGACCAGACGGGTGCCTTCGAGGGCGCCGCCGATCGCATCGGAGCTCATGATCGACCACCAGCTGTCGGTCTCGCGGTCGCGCATCACCAACGAGGCGTCGAGCAGCGCTCCCGAAGCCTCGAAGTTGAGGACCCGATCTCCATACTCGCGGCCGTACACGACGGCCGTGTTGGCGAGCGGTCACCAAACCGCCGCGAACGGCGTCCCCCCGGCCTGGTCGTTGACCACTTCGTGGCGGTTCAGCAAGTTGAGGCTGTAGGCTCGCGCCTGGCCCTCGACCACCACCCCCAGGACCCAGGCGTCGCTCGGGATCTCTGCCTCAGTGGCCTTGACGAACACCGGTGCGGTGATTGCCGGGATGCCGCCACGCGGCAAGATCTGCTTGACCCTCGGAGGCACGGTCTCGGTCGGCGGTGGGCTCTGGGCCGCGATCGCGAGCCCCGAGGCCAGCATCACGGCCAGCGCAGTGAGCACAGACACGGCGAGTTTCACGGCAAGGCTCCTATGGGCGAGGACGGGGCGACAACCGCGACCCACCCGGCGGCCGACGATACGCCCGGAGTCGCACATCGCGTGTCGGGTCGATCCGTTCGTTACAGCGCGCGGGCGTCGAGATCGTCGAGCCCCTCGATCGTGCCGAGGGTGCCTTCGAGAACGGCGAACAGGTCGCCGTTCGTGAAATCGTTGTCGACGACGTTGACCAGGAAGAAGGTGTCGTGAATGTGCTGGAGCAGCCTCCGCGACGAGCTGTCGGGGGGATAGATGCTCCCCCACATCGACAGCCAGAGGTCGAACGCTTCGTCCTTCCAGACCTCGAACGACCGCGGATCGACCACCGTCGGTTGCAGAACCTCGCGTCCCGGGAACACGCCCCAGGTGACCGCGTTGACGGTGTCGCAGTTGCTGTGGGCCTCGCCGGCGCGGCTGATTGCGTGGTAGGACAGGGCCGGGTTGTCGCGGAAAGTGGCGAGCAGTAGCGGCAGACGCTCGGCGGACACGAAGAACTCGAGGTAGGCCTTCTGGTAGACCGTGCCTCCGGGACCGCCCCAACCGACCGCGGCATCGGTCGATGGCGCACCGTCGACTCGCGGCTGAGAGTTGATGGTCAGGAGGCCGCCGCGGTTGAAGCGCACCAACTGGTCGCGGATGAGGTCCGACTCGGGCTCGAGGCGACGGTCGTACCACGGGATCGCCGAGATCTCGCCGGCGCAGAAGTCGGCGAACACCTGGTAGACGTCGGCGCGCGAGGCCAGGCTTTCGCCCCACATCTCGCGCCGATTCTTCGGCACGATCTGGAGATGGTTGAGGTGGTAGTCCGCAAGGTCCCCGAAGGCGGGCGATTGCGAATCGCCCCAGCGGCCGTTGGGGAACTCGTCCCAGGCCATCGTCCGCGCCAGGTAGCTGCGTGGCCGGTTGGACCAAAAGATCGGGCGTACGTCTTCCTTGGGGCGCACGACCTGGGCGGTGCTCCGCCACGGCAGCACCCTTTCCACTCGCTGCGGCGCGAGCTCGAGCTCGTGGAGGATGCGGGTCACCGCCTGCTCGAGGTTGAGGGTGTAGAAGTGCAGCCCGGGGG
>JAQBHE010000505.1:0-3221 GCA_032128015.1 Holophagae bacterium | reverse complement strand
GAACCTCCACCGCAGCTGGCTCAACGTGCCGCGGGTGACCCAGTTCGACGAGGCCGACATCACCGAGCTCGAGGAGTTCCGCCAGTCGCTCAAGGACGAGGCCAAGGAGCGCGACGTTCGGCTGACCCTGCTTTCTTTTCTGATCCGGGCGGCGGTGGCGGCGTTGCGCGAATACCCCGACTTCAACTCGTCGCTCGATGCTTCGGGCGAGAACCTGGTGCTGAAGAAGTACTACCACCTCGGCATCGCGGTCGATACCCCGAACGGTCTGGTGGTACCGGTGGTGCGCGACGCCGATCAGAAGGGAATCTGGGACCTCGCCGCCGAGCTCGGCGAGGTCAGCGAGCGGGCGCGCGCCGGTAAGCTCGCGCCGCGCGACATTTCGGGTGCCTGCTTCACGATCTCGAGCCTCGGCGGGATCGGCGGCACCGGATTCACGCCGATCATAAACGCCCCCGAGGTCGCGATCCTCGGGGTCGCGCGCTCGAGCTTGCGCCCGGTGTATGTGGAGGGCGAGCTGGTGCCGCGGCTGATCCTGCCGTTCTCGGTGGCCTACGACCATCGGGTGATCGACGGCGCGGTGGCGGTGCGGTTCACCACCTTTCTCGGTCGGTTGCTCGGCGACGTGCGCCGACTCGCGCTCTAAGAAGCTGAGGAAGCAGGCATGGCGGAATCCTTCGAAGTCAAGGTCCCGGACATCGGCGACTTCGACAGCGTCGACGTGGTCGAAGTCTTGGTTGCGGCCGGCGACCGGGTGGCCAAAGACGACTCGTTGATCACCCTGGAAAGCGACAAGGCGTCGATGGAAGTGCCGTCGCCCAACGCCGGCACCATCGAGTCAGTGCACGTCGCGGTTGGTGACAAGGTCGGCGAGGGCGCGCTGATCGTGCGGTTGGTGCGCGAGGAAGCCCCGGCGAAAGTCGAGGAGAAGGGCGAGGAGAGGGCCGAGAAGGAAGTCGAGAAGAAAGCCGAGGCGCCAGTCGAGGTGGTCGCAGCTGCGCGGTCTGCCGCGCGAATCGCGACCGAGCCCGCGCGGCGGCTGGTGGTCTTGGGCGCCGGTCCTGGCGGCTACTCGGCGGCGTTCCGTGCCGCCGACCTCGGACTCGAGGTCACGCTGGTGGATCGCGAGCCGACACTCGGTGGGGTGTGTCTCAACGTCGGTTGCATCCCGTCGAAAGCTTTGCTCCACACCGCGCGGGTGATCGACGAAGCCGAGGGTTTCTCGGCGCACGGAGTGTCGTTTCAAGCGCCAAAAATCGACCTCGACAAGCTGCGCGGCTGGAAGCAGTCGGTGGTCGACCGCCTGACCGGCGGCCTCGCGGACCTGGCTCGGAAGCGCAAGGTGACGGTGGTGCGCGGCGAGGGCCGGCTGGTCTCGACGCACGAGCTCGAGGTGGCGCGTGACGGCGAGTCCCAACGGATCGGCTTCGACGCGGTGATCCTCGCCGCCGGCTCGCGGCCGGTGGTCCTACCGGGCCTGCCGGCTGGCGATCCGCGGATCATGGACTCGACCGGCGCTCTCGAGCTCGGCGACGTGCCGCGTCGTCTGCTGGTGATCGGCGGCGGCATCATCGGCCTCGAGATGGCGACGGTTTATGCGGCGCTGGGATCGAAGGTGAGCGTGGTCGAGCTGCTCGAAGGCTTGATCCCCGGTTGCGATCGCGACCTGGTGCGACCGCTCCACAAGCGTCTCGCCGCGCGCTGCGAGAACATTTGGCTCTCGACCCGGGTCACTGGCATCAAGGCCCGGAAGAACGATCTCGAGGTCAGTTTCGAAGGCGCCGATGCTCCGGCGCGCGCGCGCTTCGACCGGGTGCTGGTGGCTGTCGGACGCCGTCCCAACGGCGACCTCGTTGGCGCCGAAGCCGCGGGGGTGAGGGTCGACGAGCGCGGTTTTCTGCCGGTCGACGACCAGCAGCGCACCAACATCTCCCACATCTTCGCGATCGGCGACTTGGTTCCGGGGCCGATGCTGGCCCACAAAGCAAGCCACGAGGGCAGGGTAGCGGCCGAAGTCGCGGCCGGTCACAAGACGGGCTTCGATGCCCGAGTGATTCCCAGCGTCGCCTACACCGATCCCGAGGTGGCCTGGGTCGGGCTCACCGAGACCGAGGCCAAGGCCAAGAGCGTTGCCTACGGGAAGGGAACGTTCCCGTGGGCGGCGAGCGGACGCTCGTTGGGCCTGGGTCGCGACGAGGGATTGACCAAGCTGTTGTTCGAGCCCACGACCGGCCGGTTGCTAGGTGCCGGGATGGTCGGTCCGAGTGCCGGCGACCTGGTGGCCGAAGCCACGCTCGCCATCGAGATGGGGAGCGACGCCCACGACCTGGGTCTCACCATCCACCCCCATCCGACGCTGTCCGAGACCATCGCGATGGCCGCCGAGGCGTTCTCCGGCACCATCGTCGACCTCTATCTGCCGAAGCGCAAGGGCTGAGTCAGGCGGTCGCCTCGAGCGAGCGCACGATCTCCCACGGATCGTTGCGGTCGTCGAGAGTCTCGCTCAAGTAGGCATAGGCGATTTTGTTGTCGGGGCGAATGACGAGAACGCCCCCGAGCTGGTGGGGGTCGCCGAGGATTCCGGCACCCCGGGAGCCTTGGCGCCAGGCGCGCCAGAAGCGGAGGATGGTCTGGCGGCGGAAGCCGCCGTAGATCTTGCGCTTGAGCTGGAGCGCCTGGTAGCCCACCAGTTTGGCGTCGGTCAGCAAACGGAACGGCGCCTGGGTCCGCTCGGTGAAGTCGCGGCCCTGCTCCGGCGTGCCGGTGCCGATCAAGGTGAGCTGGCCGCCGAGCTCGATGATCCGTTGTTCGATGGCGCGCAACTGCGCGACCTGGTGGGCACAGAAGATTCAGCCGAAGTGGCGAAGGAACACCAGAACCGCTGGGTGATCCTCCCACAACGAACCGAGGCGAACTGGTCGGTGCTCGAGGTCGAGCGCTTGAACCGGCGCCAGGGTGTGTACGATGTCGACTCCCAAGTCGATCTTCGCGCTTGATTGAGCTCTTGTCATGAAGCAATTCTTTCACGGCCTTCGATTGGGGCAGCTGGCGGCGGTGCTGGTGGCGGGGATTGCGGGGCTGGTGCTCGGCTGCGACCGCGACGCCGGAGACCAGCGTTCAGCGGCGCCGGCACCGCCGCGGCTCGAGCTGACAGACCAGGTCTCGGGAATCGCCGAGCGCATCCAAGCAGTGGATGCGGTCGATGACCGCGTTGTCTGGGT
>JAQBHE010000504.1:0-2508 GCA_032128015.1 Holophagae bacterium | reverse complement strand
GTCGCGGCCGCGCAGCGATCCGGAACCTCGATCTACACCGTCGCACCCGCCGCCAGCTTCGCTGACCCTGCCTCGCGGCGGGTGCTCGAGCGCCTCGCCGCAGAGAGCGGCGGTTCCGCGCACTGGGTCGCGGCCCCAGAGGATGAGGACGGAGACGATCTCGACGCGGTCTTCCGGTCGATCCTCGACGAGCTGCGATCGCGCTACTGGCTCGCGTTCCAGGTCGACCCCGCGGCCGGCGCCACCGGCTACCGCGCCTTGCGAGTCGAGGTCGATCATCCCGGTGCGGTGGTACGGGCCCGCAGCGGCTACGTCGTCGATCGCTAGGAGCGTGGGCCGTAGGAATCGTCTCGACCTGATTCAAGACGCCGAGGTCCTTTGCCGGCAGATCGGACCGGCACCGCCCTGTCTCTTCCGGGGGTAGCGGCCGAGCTTGGGCGGCCGAGTGCGGAGTTGTCGGGGCGTACTCCATTGCCCCGAATAGGCCGCGACCTAGAGCGGACGCCGGACGTCTCTTCTCGATCGGGCGCGGTCCGATTGCAGGCGTTCCCGCACGTTTCGTCGGCCGCTACCCCGGAATAACCGAAGCCCTCGATGTGCGAGGCGGTTTGCTCCTTGCCCCTAAGACGACGGCTGCCATTCTCTCGCCTCTCCTACGCCACCCTTGCCGTCGCGGATGTCCTCTCCATGGGTCGGCCTGTCCAACGACCGGTGCGTGTCGAGGGAGGACCCGATCACGAAGCCCGCGAAAACGCCAGCCCCGGCCACCGGCACGACCTGGACCGGGACTTGCAATCTCGATGACCGCGGGCCGTCGCCCGCGAGCACCGCTCGAAGGAGGCGGATCATGAGAACGAGAGCAATCGTCCTTTCCTTGTCTACCTTGGTTGGCTTGCTCGCCCTACCGGCAGCCGCCAACGACGCCTACGGTTGGACCTCGGTGGGACCCGCGAGCACGTGCATCGGCGGCAGCCGCTGCGGGGGCTACGGCGATGGCTTCGAGATCCATCTCGACGGACGGCCGGTCGAAGCGATCCGCTTCTTTGCCCATGACAACGTCGGTCGTCATAGCGACGGCCAACTTCGCGTCGACCTCGATGGCTACGTCCTGGCCGACTGCATCGATGTCGTTCGCCACGGCGCCAGCTACCAACTCGACGCGCACGGAGCCCGTGCCGACCACCTCCGCTTCGCCACTGTCACCTACGACGAGGTGGTAGTCGAGGGCGTCGAAGTCCTCTACCGCGACCGAGGAAGCCGGACCGGGCCGAGGGGTGGCGGCATCGATCGAGGCGGCTACGATCGAGGGGTTGACGATCGCGGGGGTTACGATCGGGGTGGCTACGATCGAGGAGGTTCTGATCGTGACCGCGAATGGCAAGCGCTGCCGACCGCGGGTTGCATCGGCGGCGACCGCTGCAAGCGCAACGGTTGGACCCTCGATGCCCAACTCGGCGGCGAGCGGATCAACGGCGTGCGTTTCTACGCCCACGACTCCGTCGGACGCTGGGCCAACGGTCGCCTGCGCGTGCTACTCGACGGCCGGGTGATCGAGCCCGGGCTCGAGATCGCGAGCGACGGCGGCTGGTACGAGATCCAAGTCCGTGGTGTGCCGGCGTACTCGCTGACCTTCGAAGCGATCACCGACGACGAAGTGGTGATCGAAGCCGTGGAGATCAGGTCGGGCTTCGGGCGCTGAACGGCTTCGGCCTGCGACGACACCTGGACGCGAACGGGTCCGTGCACGCCGGCACCCACCGCCCCGCTGTCTTCAGCGTCCCGACCAACGAGGACTGACCCACGTAGCGGCTTCCGAGAATTACCTAGGACGCTAACCATCCTCAGGGACGATCACCCAGAGGAGGATGTAGACGAGGATGCCGGGAAATGCGACTGAAACGATGGAGCCGACAACGTACAGCGCCCGCGCCAATGTGGGGTCAAGATCGAAGTACTTGGCGAGCCCACCGACCACGCCAGCGATCATGCGGTTCGACCGTGAGCGCCGCAGTGGGGCTTTAACACTCGCCACGTAGCCTCCTCGGGAATTGTCCTGCCGCCGAACGGCCTGCGGTTAGGTCGCGCGACCGGGATGGTGCGCTAGGTGCTCCCGCAGGGCACGGTTCACGGCCTCGCAGTCCGGGTAGTGCCTCCTCAGATCGGGGTCAATCGGCGCGAGGTCTGTTCCTTCGCGATAGCGTGCCGCGTACTTTCCCCGCTCGCCGGAGCGAATCAGCTCAGGAGCGTATTCCGAGCGCAGATCGTCAGGTTCGCATGTGCTCATAGGCGCTACGCTCGCGCCGCGTAATCTCACGCGCGCTGATCACACGAAACCTATCACCGCGCTCGGCGAAAGCCACCACGAGGTGGCGCCTGGCGTAGGTTTGGCCGAAGATGAGGAGCCGGTTCTCGCCCTCCGAGTGATCCGGGTCGGCCGCCGTGGACGACAACTCGTCCCCGAACACCTCGCTCGCCTCCCCGAAGGAGACGCCGTGCTTGCGGAGGTTG